>CAYXXL010000260.1:0-4912 GCA_964469025.1 uncultured Fibrobacteria bacterium | reverse complement strand
CTTGGCGAACACCAGGACCAGGCCGGAATCCGTCAAACCCCTGGGTCCGGACCACCACGGGTCCCCGGTGCGACGCAGCGCGACGCCTTCGGTCATTCCCCGGAACTCCCCGCACCGGGACAGGATGGTGCGCAGGGTCCAGGTGCCGTCGGGCGTCCGGTACTCTTCCCGGATCTCCTCGGCGCAGCGGGCGGGGGGACTCAGGTACCACAGTCCACCCAGCAACGATCCCGCCGCCAAGGCCATCCACGCCAGGCGACGCCTCACGATCCGCTCCTCACGATGGACAGGATCCGTTCCACCTGCTGTTCGAACGAGATCTCGGAGGTGTCCACCACGATGGCGTCGGGGGCGCGACGGAGCGGACCCACCGAACGGGTGGAATCCTGGCGATCGCGGTCCACGAGATTGGACAGGACCTCTTCGTAGTCGCTTTTCATGCCCATGGCCGAAAGCTCCGCGACCCGGCGGCGCGCACGCACGCGGGGATCGCAGTCGATGTAGAACTTGAAGCGCGCGTCGGGAAACACAACGGTGGCGATGTCGCGCCCGTCCAGCACGCAAGACCTCCCCTTCGCGTAGTCCCGCTGGCGCTGCACCAGCACCTCCCGCACCTTGGGCACGGCGCAATCGGCCGAGACGCGGGCGGAAATTTCGGGAGCGCGGATGGCCGTGGACACGTCGTGCCCGTCCAGGAGCACCCGGCCGGGCACGGGGAACAGGAATTCCAGCTCCAGGGCCAAGGCGGGAAGCAATCGGGCGTCGCCCGGCTCGATCCCCGTCTCCTGCGCCCGCAGGGACAGACCCCGGTACATCGCTCCGGTGTCCAGGTAGTCGATCCCGAGCCGCCGCGAAAGTTCCTTGGCGGTGGAGGATTTTCCGGTCCCGGAAGGACCGTCGATGGCCACGACGTAGGTGGCGGTGTTCGAGGAGGCGTCCACCACGGGCCAAACTAGAACCTGGGGGCGAAGGCCGGGTTTCGGCGTTGCCGGTGGAGGATCTTGGTCCAGGACCGTCCAGGCACGTAGCTTTGCCTTTTTCCCGGTGGAGGTGGATATGACGAAGACGACTTGGCGGAATCTGTTGGGCTGCGCCCTTTTGGGGGCGATGCCTTCCCTGGCGGCACCGGCCTCCGGCTACACGGTGGAGGGCAAAATCCATTTGGCGGGAAATCAGGGCTGGGATCTTCTGGCGGTGGACGATTCCACGGGCAGGATCTTCCTCTCCCACGGCGATCGGATCGAGGTGGTGGATGCCGCCACCGGCAAGCTGCTGGGAACCGTTCCCGGGATCCAGGGCGCCCATGGGGTGGCCTTGGCGACTTCGGTCGGGAAGGGCTTCGCCACCAGCGGCAAGGATTCCACGGTGGTGGTGTTCGATCCGGGCACCTATGCGGTCATCGAGCGTTTGCCCGCGGGTGGGGCCAAGCCCGATGCCATCGCCTTCGAGCCTGCCACGGGCCGGATCTTCGTCGGTCTGGCCGGTAGCGACCAACTCGCCGTCGTGGATGCCGCCAGTTCCAAGATGCTGGGGACCATCTCGCTGGAGGGAAACCCCGAGATGATGGCCTTCGACGGCAAGGGAATGCTGTACGTGGCGGTGGAGGACAAATCGCAGGTGGTGGCCATCGACGCCCGCACCCTGAAGGTGGTGTCCACCTGGTCCCTGGCCCCGGGGAAGGAGCCCACGGGCCTGGCGATGGACGCATCGACCGGACGCATCTTCGCAGGGTGCGCGAACCACCTGATGGTCGTGTTGGACGCGTCCTCGGGAGCGGTGGTCGCCAAACTGCCCATCGGAGAGCATATCGATGGCGTGGCGTTCGATGCGGGCCTCGATCGCGCCTACGCCTCCGGCGGCGACGGCACCCTCACCGCGGTCCAGGAGGAGAGCCCCGGCAAATTCCGGGTGCTGGCGACCGTGACCACGAAAAAGGGCGCCAGGACCGTCGCCCTGGACGCGAAGACCCACCATCTGTACCTGCCCACCGCCGACTTCGGCCCCGTCCCACCGCCCACGGCTGACAAGCCCAAGCCGCGCCCACCGGTCCTGGAGGGGACCTTCACCGTGCTGGACGTGCATCCGATGTGAAACAAGCCCCGCTTCGGATTGGAACAGGCGAAGCGACGGTTCTTTCACGGACGCGACCGCAATCGGTTGGCACGGGCATTGGATCTTGTGGAAAGGCGATACCGACGCGCCTCTGTTTCCAAGGAAGGTTCCAGTGACCGCACAAGATCCCAACGCACAGAAGAAACCGCTCGAGCTCTACGGTCGCGACCTGACCGAGCTGGCTCGGGAAGGGAAGCTGGATCCCGTGATCGGGCGCGATGACGAAATCCGTCGCACCATCCAGATCCTGAGCCGCCGCACCAAGAACAACCCGGTGCTGGTGGGCGAGCCCGGCGTGGGCAAGACCGCGATCGTGGAGGGGCTGGCCCGCCGGATCGTGGACGGCGACGTCCCGGAGACCCTCCAGGGGCGTCGCGTGGTGGCACTGGACATGGGCGCGCTGATCGCGGGGGCCAAGTTCCGCGGCGAGTTCGAGGAGCGACTGAAGGCGGTCCTCTCCGAGGTGCAGGAGGCCAACGGCCAGATCGTGCTGTTCCTGGACGAGCTCCATACCGTGGTCGGAGCGGGACGGGTGGAAGGGGCCATGGACGCCGGGAACCTGATGAAACCGCTGCTCGCCCGCGGCGAGCTGCGGATGGTGGGGGCCACGACCCTGGACGAATACCGTCTCCACATCGAGAAGGACGCGGCCCTGGAACGGCGGTTCCAGCAGGTGCGCATCGACGAGCCCGACGTGGAGAGCTCCATCGCCATCCTGCGCGGCCTGCGCGAGCGCAACGAGGTGCACCACGGCGTGCGCATCAACGACGCGGCCCTGGTGGCGGCGGTGGTCCTGTCGCGACGCTACATCGCCGACCGCTTCCTTCCCGACAAGGCCATCGACCTGGTGGACGAATCCGCGGCCCGGCTGAAGATGCAGATCACCTCCAAGCCCGAAGCGTTGGACGAAGTGGATCGGCAGATCCTGCAGATGGAGATGGAGAGGCTGTCCTTGCGCAAGGAGAAGGACAAGGCGTCCAAGGAGCGCCTGGACCGCCTGGAGATGGAGATCGAACTCGCCAAGGAGCGCCAGAAGGACGTTTCCCGCCGGTGGGAGCTGGAAAAGTCCCGGATCCGCGCGGTCCAGGAGCTGCGCAGCCGCATCGAGAAGGTCCGGGCGAAGGCCGAGGACGCCGAACGCCGCTACGACCTGGCCCAGGCTGCCGAACTGCGGTACGGGGAACTGGAGGGCCTTTCCAAGGAACTGGCCGCGGCCCAGGCCGAGTTGGAGAACAGCGACGGCCAACGGCTCCTGCGGGAGGAGGTGACGGAAGACGACGTGGCCTCCATCGTGGCCAAGTGGACGGGCATCCCGGTGTCCAGGCTGGTCCAGGGCGAATCCGAGAAGCTCCTCGCGCTGCCCGCGCGCCTCCACGAGAGGGTGGTGGGCCAGGATCGCGCGGTGCAGGCGGTATCCGAGGCCATCCAACGCTCCCGGGCGGGGCTCTCCGACGAAAAACGTCCGGTGGCTTCCTTCCTGTTCCTGGGTCCCACCGGCGTGGGCAAGACCGAGCTCGCCAAGACCCTGGCGGAAGCCCTCTTCGACACCGAGGACGCCTTGATCCGCATCGACATGAGCGAATACATGGAGCGCCACGCCGTCTCCCGGCTGGTGGGCGCGCCTCCCGGCTACGTGGGATTCGAGGAAGGCGGCCAGTTGACGGAGGCGGTGCGCCGCCGGCCCTGGTCGGTGGTCCTGTTCGACGAGATCGAGAAGGCGCATCCGGACGTCTTCCACATCCTGCTGCAGATCTTGGAGGACGGGCGGCTCACCGACGGCCAGGGCCGGCTGGTGGACTTCCGCAACACGGTGATCCTGCTGACGTCCAACCTCGCCTCCCAGGCGATCCTGGAGGTGAACGATCCCGAGCAGCTCGAGGCCATCGTGGAGGAGGCCCTGCGCGCCAATTTCCGTCCCGAGTTCCTGAACCGCTTGGACGAGAAGATCGTGTTCCGCGCCCTGGACGCCTCGCACCTCGCCCGGATCGTCGAGATCCAGGTCTCCAGGTTGGCCGAACGCATGGCCGCACAGAACCGCCACCTACGCCTTTCGGAGGCCGCGCGGGCATTCCTGGTCATGGCCGGGACCGATCTCGCCTGGGGAGCCCGCCCGCTGCGCCGGGCCATCCAGAAGGAGCTGGAGAATCCGCTCGCGCGCCTCATCCTGGAAGGAAGGTTCCCGGAAGGGGCGACGGTCCAGGTGGAGGATGGGGCGGGCGCACTGCACTTCCGGGTGCCGGAGGCGGCGTAGCCTTCTTCTCCCTCAGCCTTTGTTCTTGCCGGCCTTGTCCAGGGAGGCGAATTCTTCTTCGGAGAGGGCGATGTCCACGGCGGCGACATTTTCCTCCAGGTGGGAGACCTTGGAGGTCCCGGGAATGGGGAGCATCGCCGGGCTGCGCTTCAGGACCCAGGCCAGGGCGATCTGGCTGGGTGCGGCACCGTGCTTCTTGGCCAGGGAGTCCAGCACCGATCCGGGCTTGGCCAGGCTCCCCGACGCCAAGGGGAACCATGGGATGAACCCGATGCCGTGTTTGGCGCAGTGCTCCAGCACGGTTTCGCTGCCGCGATCCACGAGGTTGTACCGGTTTTGCACGCTGGCCACCGGAAAGAACTTGGAGGCCGCCTGTATCTCCTCGACGCACACCTCGCTCAGCCCGGCGTGGAGGATCACGCCTTCGTCGAGGAGCTTCCGGATGGCGGAGAACTGTTCGTCGCGCGGGACCTTGGGGTCGACTCGGTGCAACTGCCAAAGCCCGATCCGCTCCACCCCGAGCCGTCGGCAACTGGTCTTGGCCTGCTG
>CAYXXL010000259.1:0-4916 GCA_964469025.1 uncultured Fibrobacteria bacterium | reverse complement strand
GCTGACAGCCAAATAGACCCCTTCAATTCACCCACACTTTTCCCGGAAGAGCCGAAATTGTAATCGGCGCAGCGCGGGCAAAGAAATCACCGTGGCTTGAAGAGCATACTCGAAGGTCACTCCACCGTTCTTGTCATCTATCGGTGTGACGATGTTGCCATGAACGATGTCAGAGGGGTTTCCCTCCTTCTTGCGTCCTACCTTTTCCAATTTCTTCGTGCCTGTTCCAGCATCCAAGCTCCACTCTCCGGTTTCTGCATTCACCGAGAAGATTGGGCCTGCGCCTTTCTCAATTTGGAGTGGATCAATCCGAAGCGCCGATTTCACCCCTCGCTCCACGCCAACAGCGAACACTTCGCTTACGATGGCTCGTTGGATCTTGGTGCCGAGAGAGCCTTTATTGCCCGCACCGCCTGTCGGGTTGAACCAAATTCCGAACAGTAATGCTGTTGGACCGACTTCAAACAAGCCGCTAGCATTTTGGACGCTTCCATTGATCCACTTTTTGGCTTCGCTTGTCTCCGGGTAGCGCTTTACTTCATCACTTGAGTCCTTAAGCATGCTATCCCGCAGGATCGCATCGGCCAAGCGATGGGGTGCCTCCAGACTCGAAATGCTTCCGATCTCGGCAAGATCTCCGGTGAACTGAACTTCGATACGTGGAACACGGATCAAGCCTTCACGGGATGCTTCCAGCAGAGCCAGTTCCATCCGGTTCGCTTGACTCTGGACGCTATCCAGATGGACACAGTCATAGGTCACACCCTCGATCCTGCGTTTCTCCTCTGCGTACTTGCCGCCCTCGTAGGTCGGGGGAAAGACCTTGTCTCCAGACCCACCGGCAGGTTGGAGGCGGGCGCGGTAGCGGAGGGCGGCGGCGGTCTTGACCGTTTCGGTCAGCTTCTCGAGATTCACGGGATGCTCCTATGGGTTTTTGGGATTTCAGGATTGCTGTGACCGATGGTCATGTCAAATTGGAAGGGCAAAACGCACGAGGAAGCAGATGCCCGTCTGCCAGTCCCTCCTGCGATGATTCGCGCCAGGACCGCATGCTCCAAGTCCTCGTCCGGGGCGAACTGCGAAATCGGAAGCCGCCTGGGGCAACCTCCATGTTTCCAGCTTCCACTCTCGTTCGTCTCTCCCACTGGCGCGGTCCTTCTCCCGGGCGGCGCCGGGAATCAGGTCTTGGGGCATTCAGTCGGTCGGTGCCCTTCAAACTGGATCAATTCGTCTTCCCTGGCAAACCTACCCCTCCGCACCCCTCCCCGCTACCCCAGTTCCCCAATAAGGGACACCCCACCTGCTCGTCCGTTCACGATCCGGAATCGCTTGCAGGAATCGGCCCGGTAGACCAGTTTCCTCGTGCATAGGAGTTTCCCATCCAAGGAGTGCATCCATGCCCGCACCGTTCATCGATCGCCTCCATCGCCTCGCGGCCCTGCACAACGCCATGGCCACGGCCCACGCCGACGGCCAGCGCGGAATCGCCACCATCGACCTTCTGAAGGAATTGGATTGCAAGCGCAAGGCCCTCTACGACCACGCCGAGGAACTGCGGGGATTGGGCGCTCCCCTGGACTACTCGGAATCCGAGCATCTCTGGTCGTACGCGCAGGCATGGAACTTCCCCGTGCCCATCGTCGAGACCCTGTCCGGTTCCGTCGGAATCCGTCTGTCGTTGGACTTCCTCCTGGATCCGGCATTGGAACGCGACCTGGAGGGACGCATCGCCATCGATCCCGCGCTCAAGCGCACCGCGGGTGCGACCCTCCCCCGCCTCACGGGGATCTTCTCTCCCAAGCTCCTGGGTCCGTTGGCTCGCGCCCTCAAGGAGCGTCGTTCCATCCGCTTCCAGTACCGCAAGCCATCGGAAAGGGATCCCTCGCCTCGCGAGGTGGATCCCCTGGAACTGTTCGAGTGGAACGGCATGCCCTACCTGCAGGCGCGCGATCCCCGAAGTCCGCAGCGCTCGTTCAAGCGCTACGCCCTGTCCCGGATGGATCGCCTGGAGGTCCTGGACCGCACCTTCCGGGTTCCGCCGCGAAAACAGATTCCGTCCTGCCTGGGAGCTTTCTGCGGCGAAGTGTTCGACGCGGTGGTGGTGGCCGGTCCCGACCATGCTCCCTACGTCCGGGAACGTCGCTGGCATCCATCCCAGAAAACCCGCGAACTCCCTCGCGGCGCCGTGGAGTTCAGGCTCCCCTTCGGCGATTTGGGCGAAGCCACCCGCTGGATCCTGGGCCAAGGACCGGGATTCGCGCCCGTCGCCCCGAAGGGCCTGGTGCAGGAATGGCGGCGTCAGATCCAGGCGCTGGTGGCGCGGTCCCTCCGGTAGATGCGGTTGTCCCCGAGCCTTACCCGAACGTCGGAATCGACCTCCACACCGAAATTTCCACTCCAAGCTCCGCGCAGACCGAAATCAAGGTGGCGGGGATGTCCAGGTCGCCGACGCCGTAGAACCGGACCTGGCTGATCCACTCCCCTGAACGGAGGTGGTTTCGGATTCTCTCCGGCAGGGAACCCAACAACAAGGCCGGGTCGGGAGTCTCCACAGCTCCAGGATCGGAACCGGAACGGGGAAGATGGACGCGGTGGCCGTGGCGCTCGGCCTCCTCCAGGAAATCCACGAGGGGATCCGGGTCGCTGGATGGCCACAAGACGAGGAAAGTGCGCATGCGGGGTCCTTTGGAAGGAACTGGAACCGGGGTTGGTCCAGATCAGGCAACCTATGATAGGCATTTTCGGGGAATTTTGGCAACCAAATGCGGCTCTTGTGGGAAGGGGACGGATTCTACCTGTCATCCCAGTGCGCGGAGCGGGAAACAGAGAAGATTTTCAAAAGCTGGTCGGCGACAAGCTGAGGGCTTTGCGGAGAAACGCCGGTCTGTCCCAGCGCGAATTGGCGAGACGCCTGGAGTTGTCCCACCAGCAGATCCAGAAGTACGAGAGGGGCGACAACGCCCTCCCCTTGGAGCGCATCCGCCCCTACGCGGCGGCGCTGGGGGTATCGCCTTCGTCGCTCGCCTTCCCAGAAGACAACTGGATGGCGGCGGAATACATGCCCTGCCTGCCAGCGGACCGCGTGGAGCTGCTCAGCTTGTTCGACGCCCTGCCCGACCGCGCATCCCGCGACCACCTGCTGGACTTCCTGCGCTCCCTGGCGAACCCGAAAGGTCCGTAGGACCTCCGTCCGCCACCTCCTCCAGCAGCATGCGCACGAACGCGTCCGCTGGTCCTGCGACAAAATCCGTCTTGTGGGTCGCGAGGGCCACTTCGCGCACGCTGGCTTCCGCGATGGGCCGGTACTCCAGCCCGTCGCCCTGGACGCAGGCGTAGTCCGGCAGGACCCCAACTCCCAGCCCCACCCGCACCAGTTCCTTCTGGACCGACACGTTCCCCACCTCCACGATCCGACCGGGAAAAAGCCCTTTGCGACGGAATCCGTCTTCGATGAGCTGGCGCGAACGCGTGCGCTTCCCCAGGAGCACCAGGGTGGAACCCGCGAGGTCCTGGGGGGCCACGGCCCCTTCCGACTCCGGGGCGGCACCCCGGGCGAATGCCGCCACATGCCGGTAGCGCAGGACCACCCGGTGGGTGAGCGATGGATGCTGGAGCGGCAGCAGCACGAACCCGACGTCGGAGAGGCCGTGGGCCACGCGGTCGGCGATCTGGGGGGAAACGGACAGGTCCAGCTCCAGTCCCACCCTGGGGAAACGAGCCGCGAAGCTCCCGAGATGCGGAGCCAGCCAGTAGCGCGCCACGGTGTCGCTGCAGGCGATGCGCAGCGTACCTGACATCTCCCCGCCCGCGCCGGCGGCTTCGCGCAGGGCTTGGGCGTCGCGGATCAGGCGGCGCGCACGCTCCAGCACTTCGCGGCCCGCCACCGTCGGCTTCACCCCCTTGGAGGAACGGTCCAGGAGCGGTGTGCCCAACTCCCCCTCCAGAGTCGCGATCTGGCGCGTCACCGCAGGCTGGGAGCGGAACAGGCGCTGTGCCGCGCGGCTGACGGAGCCGTCCTCGCAGGCGGCCACGAAGGCGGAAAGGGCTTCCAGGTCCAGCATGGAGGGGAAAGCTAACAGGCCGTAGGGATCGGGCATGCCCGATCCCTACGGCGAACGACTGGTTACTGCTGCGAGTCCTGCGCCGCGCGGAAGATGTCTCCCAGCGTGGTCCGGTTCTCGTCCGGGCGGCTGCCCGAGACGTAGGCGCGCCAATCGCCGGCGGTGTCGATGGCCGACAGGGTCAGCTTGCGGCTGTCCACGTCGTGCTCGACCACGGTGACCTTGAGGGTCTGACCCACGCGGAACGCTTCGGAAGGCACGCGGATGGGCTCCTCGGTGAGCTTGGACAGGGGAACGAATCCTTCGATGCCTTCCTCCAGCTCCAGCACCACGCCGCGATCCAAAAGCCGCACGATGGGCGCTTCCAACTGCTGCCCGAGCGGGTACTTGTTGGGGACCACCTTCCATGGATCCTCGCCCATGGCCTTCAGCGACAGGCTGATGCGGCGCTTTTCCTTGTCCACGGAGAGAACCATGCAGGTCACCGTGTCGCCCTTGGCCAAGACCTCGGACGGGTGGTTGACCTTCTTGGTCCAGCTCATGTCGGAGACGTGGATGAGGCCGTCGATGCCTTCCTTGATCTCCACGAAGGCTCCGAACGGAGCCAGGTTGCGGACGGATCCGGTGATCACCGTGTTGACGGGGAGATCGGCCTCGATGGTGCTCCACGGGTCCGGCTCGATCTGCTTGATGCCCAGGCTGATCTTCTCGTTCTCGGTGTCGATGCGCAGCACCACGGCGTCGACAGTGTCTCCCACCTTGACCACCTGCGAGGGGTGCTTGACGTGCTGGGTCCAGCTCATCTCGGAGATGTGGATGAGGCCTTCCACGCCCTGTTCCAGTTCCATGAAGGCA
>CAYXXL010000258.1:0-4956 GCA_964469025.1 uncultured Fibrobacteria bacterium | reverse complement strand
GTGGCCGTCATCAATGTGGGCGCCGCCACCGAGACCGAGATGAAGGAGAAGAAGGCGCGCGTGGAAGACTCCCTGCACGCGACCCGCGCGGCCGTGGAAGAGGGCGTGGTGCCCGGCGGCGGCGTGACCCTGATCCGCTCGATCGCGGTGTTGGAAGGCCTGAAGGGCGACAACGCCGACCAGACCATCGGCATCCAGATCGTGCGCCGTGCCTTGGAGGAGCCGCTTCGCATCATCGCGAGCAACGGCGGCTGGGAAGGCTCCGTGGTGGTCAACAAGGTCAAGGAAGGCAAGGACGCCTACGGGTTCAACGCCCGCACCGGCGAGTACGAAGACCTGATCAAGGCCGGCGTCATCGATCCGGCCAAGGTCACCAAGACCGCGTTGAAGAACGCCTCCTCGATCGCGGGCCTCCTGCTCACGACCGAGTGCCTGATCGCCGAGAAGAAGGAAGCGAAGGCTTCCGCGGGCGCAGGTGGTGGAATGGGCGGCATGGGCGGCATGGGCGGAGGCATGGACTACTAAGATCGGCTGCGCCGGGCGATACTCGCTCCAAGCCCCTTCGGCGTACCGACGCGTACGCCGTCAGGGGCTTGTCGCTTCGTCTCATCCCGGCTCGCTCGATCTTAGATCCTGACTGCTTTGGGGGAACTTCGCGCCCTACGGGCGCTGGTTCCCTGGTAGCTGGTTTCTTTGGGAAATTGGGCCTCGCTTCCGGAACTCGGGGGGCGGGGCTTTTTCGTTGGGGTCACCTAGACGGCGAAGGGTGCTTCGACGTTCGATTCTTCTTGGACGACTTCGCCCGCGGATTGAACTCCAGGGCGAGCCCCACCCAGAATTCGAAATCCTTCCGCGACTCCATCCCTTCGGGTTGGACGATCACGAACCCCTGCATGGGGCGTCCGGTGAAGAGCATGCGTCCGCATCCCGGTCGTTCCATGGCCGCGGGCATCTCCTCGGGATCGATGCGGCACATCAACGTCTCGCCCATGACCCCCACGCACATCTTGTCGTCCACCATGAAGCACAGTCCGCCCATCATGGCCTTTTCCTCGACCTCCTCCACCTTGAGCATGGCGAAGCGGTCCCGGATGCGCTGGGCGAGTTCGTTGCTGTAGGCCATCGATCCTCCTTTTGGTTTTGATCCGTCGGAGCCGTTTCTTCCCCGTACCGCCTCGGGTCAGACCAACCTCCTGCCCTTGGAGCCAACCAACGGCGGCAGACCGTGCAGCGCACGCGCCTGGTCGCAGCGTTCCGGATCGTCCCCGAATTCGCGGCAGGTGGATGAACGGCGGTCGTAGATGGAGCAGGTCACGTTCCGCCCGATCTCGCCGTCCAGGGCCTTGCAGCGACCGCCCTTGCGCGATGTCCCCTTCATGCACAGGAAGAGCGAACCTGCCGGTTCCACCAGTTCCTCGGGCACCCGACCGCCCAACGCCGCTTCCGCCTCCGACCAGTGGAAGGAGACCCGGTAGCTGGCACAGCAGGCGCCACAGGCTTGGCATGTCGAATCAGGAACCACCGCAGTGACCTCGGGAAGGAAACTACCAGGATCGGGAGCATCGGGTCAGGTTGCGACCAACGGACTATTTTCCCTTCCCGGTGCCTACCCGCACCTCCACCCTCCGTATCCGGAAGTAGACCGATGAGAATGCGCCCCATGCCCCGATGTTTTCTTCCGAGCTTCCTGCTGGTCGTCGCCTCGAGCAGCGCCTTCGCCCAGACTGGTTCCATCCAGCGGCGGCCAACAACCGTCCCCTTGGCGGTGGCGAGCTTGGGTCTCCCCGTCGATTCAGGGTATCCTCCCCCCAAACCCGACTCCGACACCACGTTTCCCCAGGCCACCCAGACCACGGAAATCCTTTCTTCTTCGGTCGCGACGATGGACCTCCGGTGGGACGTGGGAACTCTGGTGGTGCGAAGTCGCGGCGCCGAATCCGTGCGAATGGATGTGTTCTCGATTTCCGGTCGTCGCTTGGCGACGATCCGGCAATCCCCGGCGGGTGGAGAGGCCAGGTTTCGGTTGGACGGGATCCTGGACCAGGGAATCCATGCGTTGTGCCTGCGGCAGGGAGCATGGTCCTTTCGATGGACCCAAGCGGGGTTGCCCGCGTCCGGCAGCATCGGTTTCGAGACCGTCCGCCACGCGGACTAGCGACTCCATAGCGGGTGGTGGACCGCCTGGATCCGCGCGCGCCTTTCTTTCTTTTGCGCAATGCCCTACACCACCCTTGTCGATGCCGCGACCTTGCGTCGCCACGTGTCCGATCCCGGATGGATCGTCTTCGACGTGCGCCACGACCTGCTCCATCCCGACGCCGGAAAAGAGGCCTATCTGCAGCCACGTCCCGGGATCCTTCCACCTGTCCCTGGACGAGGCTCTTTCCGGCACCAGGACGGGGCGCAACGGCCGCCATCCGCTGCCGGAGCGACGGAATTTGACAGAACGGATGCGGGAGCTGGGCCTGGACGGGCGGACCCAGGTGGTGGCCTGCGATGCGCACGGGGGGATGTTCGCCGCCCGGCTGTGGTGGCTTCTGCGGTGGCTTGGTCATGTCGCGGTGGCGGTGCTGGACGGAGGACTCCCGGCCTGGATCGGTGCGGGCGGGGAGGTCACGGACGCGATCCCCGCGGCGAGGGGGAAGGGCTCCTTCCTGGAACGCCCGGCCCTGGTCCCCACGGTATCGGTGGAGAGGATCCTCGCCGGCCTGGACACGGGAACGCTCCTGGTGGTCGACGCCCGTTCGCCCGACCGCTTCCGCGGGGAGAACGAGACCTTGGATCCCGTGGGCGGCCACATCCCGGGCGCGGAGAACCGGTCCTTCCGCGAGAACCTGGAAGCCGACCAGCGATTCAAGTCGCCGGAAGTGCTCCGCAGGGAATTCGAGGCCTTGCTGCGGGGGAGGCCGGTCGGGGAGTCGGTTATGCAATGCGGCTCCGGAGTGACGGCCTGCCACAATCTTCTGGCGATGGAGGTCGCCGGACTGCCCGGCGCCGCCCTGTATCCCGGCTCTTGGAGCGAATGGTGCAGCGATCCCGGGCGTCCCGTGGCGCGTTGAATCGGGTGCCATCGCCGGCTCCTGTGCGCGACAAAGACGCATTCTCTAAATTGGTCGGTGACGGATTTTCCAAGGTCCGCGCCGCACACGTCCCATTCGCGCCACCAACGGAGTCCCATGCTGGATCAGACCACAGCCTTTGACGAATCCGCGGAGACCCGCGAGCAGCGAAAGCGTTGGCTCGCGTTGCTCGTGCTTTGCCTGGGAACGGTGATGATCGTCCTGGACACCACCATCGTGAACGTGGCGCTTCCCTCCATCCGGATGGCGTTGGGGTTTTCCGAAACCTCGCTCGTATGGGTCGTCAACGCCTACATGCTGACCTTCGGGGGGTTCCTTCTGCTCTCCGGCCGGCTCGGCGATCTGTACGGCCAGCGGAGGATCTTTCTCGGGGGGATCGTCCTGTTCACATTCGCTTCCCTGGCATGCGGACTCTCGCGATCGCAAACGATGCTAGTGGCCGCGAGGGCCGTCCAAGGCGTGGGCGGGTCCGCGGTCTCGGCCATCTCCCTGTCGCTGATCATGAACCTCTTCCCCGAGCCGGGAGAGCGGGCGAAGGCGATGGGGGTGTACAGCTTCGTGTGCGCCGGAGGCGGGAGCGTGGGCGTCCTGTTGGGAGGTCTGCTCGTGCAGTCGCTCGACTGGCACTGGATCTTCCTCGTGAACATCCCCATCGGGGTGCTCGTGGTTTCCCTCACGATGGCATTGGTCGCCGAAGGGAAAGGCGAAGAGGCCTCCCGACACTTGGACATCGCCGGGGCACTCTGCGTGACCACGTCCCTGATGCTCGCCGTCTACGGAATCGTGGGCGGAAACCAAGCCGGTTGGGGTTCGTCGCGCACCCTGGGATTGCTGGCCACTTCCGCAGTCCTCCTCGCTTTTTTCCTTTGGATCGAAGCGCGGGTGGAGACTCCCCTGCTGCCCTTGCGCCTCCTGGGTTCGCGGAACCTGTCCACGGCGAACACGGTGGGGGTCCTCTGGGCCGCGGGGATGTTCGCGTGGTTCTTCCTTTCCGCCCTCTACATGCAATTGGTGCTGGGCTGTTCGGCGATGCAGGTGGGACTCGCCTTCTTGCCCGCGAATCTCATCATGGCGGCTTGTTCGCTTGGACTCTCCGCCAAGATCGTCACGAAGTTCGGGAATCGGCTCCCCTTGGCGGGCGGCTTGTTGCTCGCGGCCTGCGGGCTTCTCCTGTTCGCCAGGGTCCCCCTGCACGGGTCCATCGCGGTGGATGTCTTGCCGGCGATGTCGGTGCTGGGCCTGGGAGCGGGGATCGCCCTGAACCCGATGCTCCTTGCCGCCATGAGCGATGTGGAGCCGGGGGAGTCGGGCCTGGCTTCAGGGATCGTGAACACATCCTTCATGATGGGAGGAGGATTGGGATTGGCCGTGTTGGCCAGTGTGGCCGCCGCTCGTACCAAGACCTTGACGGATACCGGTGCTGCCGCCACCGCTGCCCTGCTGGGGGGCTACCACGTGGCCTTCGTGGTCGGGGCGATCTTCGCCGCGGGCGCGGGACTGTTGGGAGGAATGCTGCTGCGCGACGGCCTGCCTGCCGAAGAGGCCGACTACGAGGAAGTTCCGGTGCTCTGACCGCTCGCCGCCGCGGGAGATGGCGACCGCGCGCAAAGCGGATGCTCCGGACCATAGGAGTCCGACGCAGAAAACCCCCACCTTTTGGGGTGAGGGTTTTCGAAGACGGGATGGACGAGACTTGAACTCGCGACCTCCGGCGTGACAGGCCGGCGCTCTAACCAACTGAGCTACCACCCCTCAGGCGACGGAGGCTGGATCCGATGGGCGTTGCAGGATTTGAACCTGCGGCCCTCTGCGTGTAAAGCAGATGCTCTAGACCAGCTGAGCTAAACGCCCTTTGAGAGGTTCACCAATTTAATCA
>CAYXXL010000257.1:0-4982 GCA_964469025.1 uncultured Fibrobacteria bacterium | reverse complement strand
CTGGGCGACCTGCGACCGGGAGCCGGTGTCAATCTGGCAAGGGCCGTGTTGCCCACCACCCGCATGGGGGGGCATTGGGTCCAAGGGCATGTCGACGGGATCGCCAAGGTCCTGCGGGGCACTTCCCGACAGGGGAGCAAGCATTGGAAGCTCCGGATTCCCAAGAATCTCGCCAAGTACTGCATCCCCAAAGGCTCCATCGCCTTGGATGGTGTTTCCCTGACCTTGTCGGCGGTGGAGGCGGATGTCGTTTCGGTCGACATCATTCCCCACACGGCCCAGGCCACGACACTGCGCGATTGGAAGGCAGGGCGCCGCGTCAACGTGGAAGTCGATCTCCTCGCCAAGTACATGGAACGGCTCCTCGCGGCTCGCGCGTGAAGCAAAAGACCGGCCTGCGTTATCTTTCCACGATGCAGGATGAGCGGAGGGTGACGTGGCGATGAAGCAATGGCAGGAGATCGAGGGTGGCTGGGTCCTCCAACGTGGGGCCAAGACCGACATGGTCGCCCCTCCGAACAAACTTCCGGCCAAGGCGATTCCCGCTTTGTTTCCATCCATCGGAGCCACCTCGGACGCCATACCGGCTGCGTGCCGTTGGTTCGCCACCATCCCGGCCCAGAAGTTGCCCGCGGGAACCTCCGCATTGTTGCGGATCGGCGGCGCGAACAACCCGGTCCAGGTGTGGGCCAACGGTCAGAAGGTCGGCGCCGCGCTCCGGCCGTGGATTTCCCAGATCGTGGACCTGACACCGGTGATCTCGGACAAACCCACCCTTTTGGTCTTGGAGATGGAAGCTCCCCACGGCGGGGCTTGGCTGTCCGGAGAAGGAGAGGCTCTGCACATCGGACCCGTGCTCCACGAGGCCCCTCGCTACTTCGTTTCCCCTGGGCCAATCCTGGAAGATGCCCTGGTCCGCGTCGATTCCCAGACCGACCGCGTCCGGGTCACCCTGCGCTATCGATCCCGTGCCGCGGAATCCAAGATCCAACTGGGAGTGCGATTGATCGCCCCGGATGGCCAAAAGGGCGAATTTCGCAGGGAGCTCCAGCTTTCCGGGATCGTGGCGGACCACGACCTGGAATTCGAAGTTCCGGAGTCGAAGCCCTGGTCTCCCGACCACCCCACCCTCTACCACTTCGAATTTTCGGTGGATGGAGGCCAAACCACCCGGGTTCCGTTCGGATTCGCCCATCTGACCTGGACGGACAAGGGAATCCAGTTGAACGACGCCCCCTTCTTCGTGCGCGGCGTCCGCTGGGATGCGGCGGGGCAAGCCGGGTTCCTGGCCCACGCCAACCCCAAGGCCGAGTTCCAGCGCATCCGGGAGGCGGGCTTCAATTCCGTTTTCCCCTGCTCCGCCCCCATGCCGGAATCCCTGCTGCACATGGCGGAGCATGCCGGGTTGGTCATCATCCAGAACCTGGGCGCGGGTGGATTGTCGGACACTTCCGCCGCCTTCGATGCCTCCGTTTCGCTGGCGGCGGCCCTGGTTTCCAGGCAGGAGAGCCTGCCCAACGTCCTCGCCTTCGTGGGCGCCGACCTTCCCGGACCGCTTCTGCAAGCCAAGGAAGCCGAGTGGCTCAAGGCCCTGGTCTCGGCGCGTACGGAGGCCACGCCCAAGGGCTGGCGCAAGGAGCCCTTGCGGACGCTCATCGGCCATTTCGGGGGAACGCGTCTGGAGATCGGGCATCCGCCCTCCCAGGATCCAGTCCTGGCCTGCGTGGCCGGAGCCAAGGTCCTGGGCGAACTGGAAATCCACAGGTTCAGGCTTCCCGCCCCCGTATCCATCCATCGGCAGGCGTTCCTGACCAAGCACATGCACCCGCGCGATCCCTCCGATCTCGTGGACCAGGGACTGGGCGACCAGTTGTTCTGGAAGAAGATCCACAAGAGCAGGGGGGGCAGCAGCAAGTTCTTCGCGGCTCGCGTCGGGTGTCCCTCCCTCCTGGATCCCGAACGGACCCTGGAGGCCTTGGGCAACGAGAAGAGCCAGCGCACCGAGAACATCCAGAAACTGGGCAAGCAGCTGCAGGTGGAGCTGAACCACGCGGGGCTCAAGGAAGTCTGGACGCCATCCGCCTTCGCCAGCGCCTGCCAGCAGGTGGGCGCGCAGGCGGTGCTGCGCCAGGCCGACGCCTTGGCCATCAATCCCCGTTGCGCCGGGGTGCTCGTGAACCAATGGTCGGACACTCCCAACCATTCCTCGGGGCTGGTGGGTTTTTCCGGAGAACCGAAGCCCGGCTTCGAATTGTTCCGCAAATACAACCGTCCGGTGCGCGTGATCGCCGAAGCCGCCCTGCGCACTCCCTACACCATGCAGTCGGCCGCGGTCCGGATCCATCTCTCCAACGACAACGCACCGGGCGAATACAGCCTGCTCCTTCGCGTGAAGGGGAACAACAACCGCATCTGGCACCAGGAGTCGCTTCCCGCCGTGTCCGAAGGCGGGATGTCCATGGTGGGAAAGTTCGAGTTTCCCGTCGGCGACGAACGCGGGCACTTCACCTTCGACATGCAGCTCTCGCGCCAGGGTCGCGACGTGTTCCGCACCGAGGAGACCTTCTACGTCCCGCCCGCCGCGAACATGGAGACCTCCGCCCACGCGTTCCGGTTCCTGGGGGGATTCCCGGAGCCAGTGGCCCGCCGTGGATCACCCGAGGCGCGCGGCGTGCTGGTGAACCAGGTCCGCACCTTCGACCCCAAGCGCCTCCACGACCTCCTGGACGACGCCGTGACAGGTCTTGTCGTGGTGTTCGCCGCCCTGGAACCGGAGGATGCGAAGTTCCTCCAGAAGCACGGCGGCCTGGGGTTCGCCCTGGATCTGGCCCCCGCGGCCTCCGCCGGGGGGGAAGGCTACCACTACATCGCGCCGTCGCCCCATTTCAACAGGCTCCCGTCGGGCATCGTCGCCGGCGAGGTCTACGCGGATCTGCTGCCCGCCTGGAGCCTCTCGCGGCTGCCCAACGCGCAGGTCTCGGCCGGATTCGCCCAGTTGGTTCCCTCTTCCGGGCAGTGGGTGTTCCGGGGCGACATCCAATCCGTGCCCCACGGGAAAGGGAAGCTCGTATTCCACCAGTACCGGATGTGGGACAAGCTCGGAACCTCGGCCTTGGCGGACGCCCTGTTCTCCAATCTCGCCGACCAGGTCCGCGAATCCCTTTAGACCGGCGTAGATGATCCAGAACATCGAGAAGATGCTTCTGCACATCACGGAGTTTCCCGTGCTGGGGCAGTTCCTTCTCTCCGCCGTCGCCGCCGCCGTGACCGAGGAGTGGTCCACCCTGGCCGTCTTCGGACTGGCACGCGCGGGGAAGGTGGGTTGGGGCATGGCCCTGGGTTCCGTCTTCACCGGGACGGTCGTGCTCAACACCGCTCTGTGGTACGCGGGCAGGCTCACCGGGATCCGCGCCCTGCATTGGAAGATGTTCTCGTCCCTGCGCAAGGATCGCATGGAAGCTCTGCGCCACCACGTCCACCGGGAAGGATGGATCGCCGTCGCCGTGAGCCGGTTCGTTCCGGGCACCCGGGTTCCCATCTTCGTGCTCACCGGGATCCTGGGCATGGAGGCACACATCTTCGTCTTCACCTTGGTGGGATCGACGCTCCTCTGGATGCTGGCCACCTTGGGCCTGGTCCACTTGGCGGTGGAACTCACCCGGCAGAATCCCTGGTTGCTCGCGGTGGGAGCCACCATCATCGTCGTCGCCGCCGCGTTCCTGGTGCGGGTCCGCCAACGGAATTTCGGCGGAAAGTGAAGTCTGGCAGTCCCGGCATGACCCCGGGCCGAATGAATGGTAGCTTGAAGCGATGGAAGGAAGCCCCTGGGTGCACCTCCTGCAGCTGCTCGACGACGACTCCCCTGTCGTGCACGAGGCGGTGGTCGGCAAGATCCGGGAGCTGGGCCTGGACCCGGTCGCGGCATTGGACGCCGAGGGGATCGAACTCAGTCCCGCCCAGCGCTCGAGACTCCTCGGGTATCGTCTCGAATTGGAGGACTACTGGCTCGCCGAAGGCTGGAAACGATGGGTATCCGGTCCTCCCGACCTGGAATCGTTCCAGGTCCTGACCAGCGCGTTGCTCTCGGTGTACGGAGGCACCGCGGATCCGCGCCGCCTCCTGGACCGGTGGGCCAGGGAATACAGTCGCCGCCACCTGGTTCCCGGTCTGGAATCCCTGGTCGCCTTCCTCTTCTCGGGGGATGGAATCCAGGGCGACACGGAAGACTACTTCGCCCCCCGGAACTCCAGCCTGGCTTGGGTCCTCGAGAATCGCAAGGGGCTGCCCATCACGCTTTGCTCGGCGCTGGTGCTGATCGCGCGGCGCGTGGGCGTCGAAGTCAGCGGGGTGGCCTTCCCGGGACATTTCCTGGCCAGCGGGGAGTTGCACGGGAAGCGGGTCTGGATCGATGCTTTCGACGGCGGCAGGCTCATCGGGGAGTCCGAACTGGTGGAGGCCCTGGGGCGCGTCCCCGAGGACATGTGCCGGCACGTGCTGTCGCCCGCTTCGGAGGAGGAGATCTGCATCCGTGTGCTGCGCAACGTCGTGACCTCCTTGGAGAAGGCCGAAGACCTGGGACGATACCGCCGCGCGATGGAATGGCTGGGCGCGCTGGATCGGAGACGGCGGGGAGACAGGGTCCCCGATCCCTTCTCCTGACCGCTCGGTAGGGATACCTTTCCGGAATGGACACCATCGGTCTGCGATCCGCATTGCTCGATCTCGCCCGGGAGGCCGGAGCCCTGCTCGCGGGCTTCAGCAAAGGGAGCGTCGACGACCTGGACGTGGAGTGGAAGGGCGAGAACGATCCCGTGACGGAAGCCGACCTGTCGGCCCACCGGTTGTGCCTGGACCGGCTCCCCTCCATCCTTCCGGGAGTTCCGTTGATCTCCGAGGAAGGGGATGTGGAGACGGATGCGGGCATTTTCTGGAGCCTGGATCCGCTGGAAGGAACCAGCGAGTTCGTCGAGGGTCTGGGAGAG
>CAYXXL010000256.1:0-4995 GCA_964469025.1 uncultured Fibrobacteria bacterium | reverse complement strand
TGTAGATGTGCTCCACGTAGTTCACTCCGGCCTGGAAACGGACGTCGATGCGGCCGTTGAGGTGGCCCATGGAATCCTTGGCGGGCGCGGCGCGGGTGATCCATTCCGGCTGGACCATTCCCGGGAGCGCCACGGGATTCCCGAGGGGGATGTCGAACAGGCTGTCGGAGTAGCTGAAATTGTCGTTCCACACGAATTGGGTGCGGTCCAGGGCCTTCCAAGGCCAGCCCCAAGTGTGGTACGCGGCCGGATTCGAGTCGGTGTCCGGAATCGATGCGCTGAAGAGCACGCTGTCCCACACCCCCGCGTCGGTGTGCGCGATGGAGGCGGCGTGGCAGGAATAGCAGGTGGTGGAGTGGATGCCCGTCCCGGCGCTGCCCCCCGAATTCGCCGCGTTCAGCGTCACGAGGTGGTACACGTGGGAGCCGGTGTTGGGCGGATAGCCGTGGCAGGCGTCGCACCTCGGCCTCAGCTGGGAGGCCGAGGTGGTCGACCACAGGGTGGACGTGTCGGGCGTGAGGGAATCGCACCCCGACAGCGCCAGGGCGGCGGCCAGACCCGATAGTACGCGCCTCATTCGTCGTCCTCCCGCGGACCCTTCGGTCGCTTGTCCAGGGTTTCGTAGTCCAGGAGCGTGGTGCTGTCCGGTCCGATGCGCACCGGGGCGTCGCAATAGGTGGAATCGTGCGCCCAGATGCGCAGGGTCTGGAGCCCCACCGGCAGGCTGTCGAATTCGATGTGGATCTCGGAGGTTCCCGAATCGGGAATGGGCAGGGAGCGATCCAGGCCGTAGAACTCCAGACTCCCGCCGAGCAGGGTGTCGCTCATGTCGATCTCCACGTTCAGCCTTCCCCAAAGCTGGAGAGTGTCCGAAGGCACCTGGATCCGGGGTGCGTCCACAAGGACGGTGCGGCTCCACCCGTAGCCGGGAGCGCGAGCCTCGATGCGGTACGTGTCCAGGGGTACCCCGGCGAACCTGTAGTTGCCCGCGGAGTCCGCAAGGGTGGAATCCAGACCGCCGCTCGGAGCGATTCGCCCGCTGGTCCACGAGATGGGCCGGAGGAAGACATGGACGTTGCCGACGGCCTTCGCTGTGTCCAACGCGACGATCCTTCCCGCCACCACGGAATTGCCCGTCTGGCTCCCCGTACCGGCCACCTGCTGGGTATCGCAACCCGTGCAGAAGATCAGCATGCAGACTGGAATAACTGGAATAATGAGCTTCATGGCGTTTCCTCCGGTATCGCCAGCGGGAACAGCTGAATGTTCAGTTGCCCCACCAGATCGGAGCCGCGCTTGTCTTCCACCACCATGCCCAGGACCTCTTCCTTGAACAGGCGGATGCGTTCCTTGATCCGATCATAACATTCCCTGGACAATCCCAGAGTAAGCCCCCCGATTTCCCTGTCCGCCATCGGAAAGCGGTCGGGAGCGGACATGGCCAACCCCATCATCTCCTGGTTGAAGTGCCGCACCACGTCGCTGGGCGTCTCGTATTCCGTGCTGACCGCAGGTTCGGCGGCCTGCAGTCTGCCGCGGGCGTCCCTCTTCACCAATCCCAGCTTCTCCAAGGTCTGGAGCGCCTCCCGAACCTCCTTGGTCGGAACCTCGGGTCGGAGCCTATGCCCGATCCAGGCGGGGTCTTCCTGGAATTCCTCCAAGCCCACCATCTCGCGCAGGGTCGCGTGCAGCCAGTTGGTCCACAAGGCGTACTGCTCGGGGGGAAGGAATTTGAGGAACAGCTTGCGGCGGATCTTGGCCATCTCCTGGAAGGCCTCGTTCTTCTCCTGGACCGTCCGGGCATTCCCGAATCGGGAGAGGAGCGCCAGATAGGACGCCTCCGGTTGGGTGAGCCCCATGGCGGGCGAGAATCGGATCACGGAATCCGCCGTGAGGCGGCGACGCCCTTCCAGGATATCCTTGAAGAGGCTGGGAGCCGTTCCGGCCTTCATGGCAAGGGAACGGAAGGAGGCCGCCCTGGAGACGCGTTTGCGCCAAGCCCACCAGTCCTTCAGGTACTGGCGGTAGTCCGCGTAGAGGTGGATGTCGGGACCTGGGCTCCGCATACCAGCAGGCTATATGGCGACGGGCGATTCGGCCTGCGGTTTTTGCCCAACCTTGCGAACATCTGATTCCACAGAAGACAGTATCCATGGGCATTTTGCAGCCAAGGTTACCTGCGAACATTTTCCTTCGCGAACACCGATCACCCTTCCCAGCGGCCATCCAAAAGCAAATCTCCCTCCACGGACACCACCCGGATGTCCGGCTCCTCCGTCACCAGGAACTCTTCGAGTTCCTCCGTGGGTACGTCCGCGGTCTCCACGGCGATCCAATCGGCCGAAAGTCCCGCGGTCAGCTTGCCCGCCGCGAGGCCCAGAGCCTTCGCGCCTCCCTCGGTGGCCCAACCCAGGATCCGCCCGGGCTCGAGGGTCGGATATTCCTCCATCAGGACCCGCATCTCGTACCACAGGGAGAGCGAGGGAGCCGAGGCCAAACTGTCGGTTCCAAGGCAAACCGGAAGCCGGTGCCGCGCGATCTCCGGGAACGGAATCGGAGGATGGAGAAAGAACCGACGGCTGGAGGGGCAAAGGCAAAGGCTCGCTCCCCGCCTGGCCAGCCTTTGGATCTGGGAGGACTCCAGAGCGTAGCCGTGGACCGCCACCAAGGCGGCATCGGTGCCGAAGAACCTCTCCAGGCGATCCAGCGGATCCTCGCCGGGAAGAAGGTCGTTTTCGGGGCAGATTTCGTCCACCAGGGCGCGCAAGGGCCCCATCCCGAGCCGGAAAAGGTCGGCCTCTTCGCGGCTCTCCATCAGGTGCAGGGTGGAGATCCCACCGTGGAAGGCACGGTCCCCGAGTCCCCTCAGCAGAGGCTCCGAACAGGAATAGAGGGCGTGGGGGACGACCAGCGTCCGCACCCGTCCGCGGTCGGCCGCGGCCCTGTATTCCCGGGCACGCAGGAGGATGGCGTCCACCGCAAGCGGGTCCAGGCCCAGGCACTCCAGGGCGGCCAACGCCCTTGCGCCTTGTTCGGGCAGGATTTCGAAGGGAAGTCCGGAATTGGAGACGTCGAGGAAGGAGGTCGTCCCGTGGTGGAGCATCTCCAAGGCACCCAGCCGGATGGACTGGACGATCTCCCGGCGCATCCCTTCCGGTCCCAGGGTTTCGGTCTCGGCGGTTCGCTGGCGCCCCAGGTCGCGGACCCACGAGGCGAATCCTCCGCGCGCCGACAGCCGGTCGCGCAACCAGCCCAGTTCCAGGTGGACATGCGCATTGACCAGTCCCGGCATCAACACGGACCTGCCGCAATCGAGGATGCCCTCGCCGATGGCCCGCCCCTGGCGCAGGCGCCGAACCGGACCGACCTCATGGATGCGGGCTCCCTCCACCCGCATGCCCCAGCCCTCCTCCACCCGTCCAGGTCCGAGCCACATCCGCTCCGCCTGGATCAGCACGCCCAGGGGATCGCTCCCGTCCCCTCTCCGAGTCCGGCCAGCTCCGCGGCGAACCTGTCCGCCCCGGACCGGAACCGCGCGTCCAGATTGTGACGGATGTTGTCCGTCAAGTAGATCTTCGCGACCTGTGGGGAAACCGTCGTCTGGGAGAGGGCGATCTCCTCGAGGCGGGCGGGGTCGTCCCGGGTCCTTTCCGCGAGGAACGCGTCGATCTCCCGCAGGCGCACCCCGTCGCGGGCCAAGGCGCCGCCGGCGACCCAGCCCGCGAAAACGAACGGCAGACCGGTGAGCGTCTTCCAGGTCTCGCCCATGTCGCTCCCTTCCGAGGGATCGTGGGCGAAGGCCGCGTCTCCGATCAGCACCCGGGCCTTCGCCCCGGGGCCGATCCACGGATCCGTCCCCGAAACCCGCTTCAGGATCCAGCGCGCGAGAAGGTTGGAGGTCCTCGATGCCGGATCGAGAGCGAGACCGCGCTGCGATTCCAATGTGCCTTCGTGCAGGATCATCACGGTCCGGACGGGACCGTCGGAAGCGACGCCGCACGACGGCAGCACCCGCCAATCCGGATGGTACAGGACCGCGCCCAGGGAGAGGGCTGCGGCCAGATCGCAAACGCCTTCCTCCAGCCACCGGGCCAATCTGGAAGGCACCGCGGTGCGGACCGCGGACAAGCCGTGCACCAGGGGGGCCGCATTCAGGTATGGAACGGACCCCAGGCGCAATCCGCTCAAAGGATCCACTAGAATCCGCCCCAACCGGAATGTTCGCGGATCGAAGGCGGTGCAGGTGGATCGGTCCATTCGATCTGGCCTGCCAAGGCCTCGTAATCGTCCATTTCCTCGTCCGAGCTGCGCAGGAAACCCGCCTCGACCAGACGGGTGACCGCGACCCCGACCCGGGAGGGCGAATCCAGGCCCCAGTGCTCCAGGACATCCTTTCCCAGGATCCCGAACCGTTCCCAAGCGGCGCTCCACAGCCCGCCGACGACCTGCGCGGCACCCAGATGCGGACTTTCGCCGGACATCGATCGGCGCATGGATAGCCCGTGGATGACCGCGAGCAAAACCCGCAACCCGTCCGGCTGGTACCCGTTCTCGCGAGCCACGTTCAGCAGGAAGGAACCGTTCTCGGGCATCAGAGGCTGAAGTTTTCGGCCGGGTTGGTGCCCGACAGGATGTCGAGGCTCTTGGTCTGGCTCTGCACCCCGCTTTTCACCGTGATCTTCTGCTCGCCCGTGGGCAGTTCCACGAGTCTGGGCGTCTTTCCCAATATCTTGCCCCCGTAGACGATGTCGGCACCCGAAGGGGCGCTGGAGATGTAGATGCGACCGGTCGATGAACCCCCGTCATCCGACAGAAGTTGGACATTCAACGTGCCGTGGACCTCGTCGGGGTCGATCGCCTGGTGCAGGGTCCGGTATCCGGACAGGAAAAAATCCAGGTTTCCCGACCGAACGACGGTGATTTCGCAGGGAGTGGTCCCGACGCTCTTCCCGTCCAACGAAAGGGATGCCCCGGAAGGCCTGGATGTCACGAAGA
>CAYXXL010000255.1:0-5002 GCA_964469025.1 uncultured Fibrobacteria bacterium | reverse complement strand
AGTTCCCGCGGTTCGACAGCAAAGGGAACCTGCAGTGGGTGGACATCCACGGCCAGCCGATGGCGGCTCCCTCGAAATGACGCCACAGGCCAGCGGAAGTGATTATCGCCTGGCCTGGGCCCCTCGTGCAAGTTCACCAAGAAAACCGGAGACCGAAATGTTCGCGATGAATTTGAGACCTTCGATCCTGCTCGCCGCAGCCGCCATGCTCTCGGTCCAGGCCGCGGACGTCTTCCCCACTTGCCGCTTCCACTACGGCACGGACCAGTCGTTCGTCGACCCGACATCCAAAACGAGCATCCCCGGATTGCTGGCGCAAGTGGACTACGTGACCGGGCCGTGGACCGGCCAGAGCAGCACCTTCGATCTTTCCGGCTACTACACCTTCTGCAAGAACAACAACAAGGTTCCGGTGAACCAGTGCTACGCGATCGCTTTCGCGGCCCGGCGCGACCAGGGTTTGCAGGATTGCAACGTGAGCAACTCCAGCAACCTCTGCACGGGCGGAGCCAACTACATCCGCCAGAACCAGTCCAAGATCCTGGGCATCTACGCCAGCTACGGCGCAGGCGTGTACAAGATCATGGGGTCCTCGCCGAGCGTATGGTTGATGGAGCCTGACTTCACGCAATACACGTTGACCAGCCAAGCCGGGGGCGGCCTCACCAATGCGGAAGCCGGCACCTTGATGAAGGCCATCGTATCCACGATCAAGGCCGCTTGCCCGTCGGCGGTCTTTTCCATGGACATCTCTCCCTGGTACGACACCACCTGGCAACGGAAGTGGTACACCGCGCTGGGCCTGGACCAGTTCACCTACATCAACACCTCCGGCGGACAAAGCCGCGGCGACCAGACAGACATCAGCAACACCGAAACCGGAGCACCCACTTGGTATTGGGTCTACCACAGTCTGGGCAAACCCGTATTCGCGGACGCGGGCTACGGGACGGGAGGAGCCGGCACCGGGTACGACGCGCGTTGGGACGTATTGTCCAATGCCACGGCCCGCATCAAGGATGGAGTGATCGGCATCGCCCAAGAGAACCCCGGATCCAACTGGGCGAGCATCGTCAGCGGCCTCCGGCCCCAGCTACCCGCCCCGCCGTCGTGCTCGAAGACCGGAATCATCGCCGCAAGTCCGTCCCCCGAACCGTACAATGGCGCGGCGATCGTGGGAAGGACGCTCCGGGTCGATGGAGAAGGATCCTTCCAGGTTTCCCTGCGCGACTTCCAGGGCAGGGCGGTCTTCAGCAGGACCTTCCAAGGCCCAGCTTCCATTCCCCTGACGGCACCCGAAGGCCTCTACGCCGCCCAGGTGGTCTCGGGTGGACATCTGGTGCTGAGCGCCGGATTCGCCTCGGTGAAGTGATCCGGAGCCCGTCGCCGTAGAGACGCCCCGACGGGGTGCCTCTACGGTGTGGGGGCGTCCGCAGGGAATGGGGAGGCGGCCCGCCCATTCACGTCAATAACGATACAACTCCGCCTTGTACGGCCCTTCCTTGGGGATGTCCAGGTAGGCGGCCTGCTTGTCGGTCAGCACTTCCAGTTCCACGCCCAGCTTGGCCAGGTGCAGTCGCGCGACCTTCTCGTCCAACTTCTTTGGCAGCGTGTAGACCTTGCCCTTCTCGTAGGACTTGACGCCGGAAATCGTCGCCTTCCCCTGGCCGGCCAGCCAAAGGTCGATCTGCGCGATGGTCTGGTTGGTGAAGGAGTTGCTCATCACGAAGCTGGGGTGGCCGGTGGCGCAGCCCAGGTTCACCAGTCGGCCTTCCGCGAGCACGATCAGGCTCTTTCCGTCTGGCCAGATGACCTCGTGGACCTGGGGCTTGATTTCCACCCACTTGTGCTTCTTGATGTTCGCGATCTCGATCTCGGAGTCGAAGTGACCGATGTTGCACACGATGGCGCGGTGCTTCATGGCGTCCATGTGGGCTTCCGTGATCACGAATTCGTTGCCGGTGGTGGTCACGAAGATGTCGCCGCGGGACACGGCCTTGGCCATGGTGGTGACTTCGTAGCCTTCCATCGCGGCCTGGAGTGCGCAGATGGGATCGATCTCGGTGATGATCACGCGGGCGCCCTGGCCGCGCATGGCCTGGGCGCAGCCCTTGCCCACGTCGCCGTAGCCCGCGATGACCACGATCTTGCCGGAGATCATCACGTCCGTGGCGCGCATGATGCCGTCGGGAAGGGAGTGGCGGCAGCCGTACAGGTTGTCGAACTTGGACTTGGTGACCGAGTCGTTGACGTTGATGCAGGGGAACAGGAGTTCGCCCTTGGCGGCCATCTGGTACAGGCGGTGCACGCCGGTGGTGGTCTCCTCGGAAACGCCCTGGATGTTCCTGGCGCACTGGGCGAAGAAACCGGGGCGCTCCTTCACGGCCTTCTTGACCTGGGCGTACAGGATGCGCCCTTCCTCGTGGCCGGGATCCACGTCCAGGAACGAGGCGTCCTTCTCGGCTCGAAGGCCGAGGTGGACAAAAAGCGTCAAGTCGCCGCCGTCGTCCAGGATCATGTTGGGCGTGCCGCTGTCGCTCCACTGGAGCACCTTCCAGGAGTAGTCCCAGTATTCTTCCAGGCTCTCGCCCTTCACCGCGAACACGGGGACGCCGTGGTCGGCGATGGCGGACGCCGCGTGGTCCTGGGTGCTGAAGATGTTGCAGGAGCACCAGCGGATGTCGGCGCCCAAGGCCTTCAGGGTCTCGATGAGCACGGCCGTCTGGATGGTCATGTGCAGGCTGCCGGCGATGCGGGCGCCCTTGAGTGGCTGCGAACCCTTGAATTCCTCGCGGGTGGCGATCAGTCCGGGCATCTCGGTCTCGGCGAGGTCGATCTCCTTGCGCCCGAAAGCCGCGAGGCCCAGATCGCGCACGAGGTAATCGGCTTTTCCGTTGGCCGAAGGGGCCTTTCCGTAGGTGGTCACGTTGTCCAGCATGGGAACTCCTTGCCGCGATGGCGGCGGTAATGGGGACAAAATATCATAAAATCCTGATGCGTTGATATGAAAACTGCCCGCGCCGGAGATCCTCCGGAGCGACCGCACCGAGGCCTTGCCGGAAAGGGGATTGGACCGTACATTTTCGTCCCTCATGAATTTCCTATTCTGGGCTTTGATCCTATTGCACGTGGTCGGGTGCTTCGTCCTCATCGGGCTGGTGCTCATCCAGAACGACAAGGCTGGCGGACTCAGCGGCGCTTTCGGCGGGGTGAGCTCGAACCAGGCGTTCACGAGCGCGGGAGCGGCCACGTTCGTTTCCACGTTGACCAAGTACTGGGCCGTGGGCATCATCGTGGTGGTCCTCCTCATCAACCTCATGGTCTCACGCCTCCATGTGGGCCAGACCGAGGGTGGGTCCGCGATCAAGCAGGCGATCCAGACCGAAGGCGCGGCCAAGGTCCTCAAGGATTTCGGTGCCCAGGAGAATCCAGCAGCGATGCCCGGAGCGGTCCCCGGCGTACCGGGAGTTCCCGGGGTTCCCGGCGTGCCCCAGGCACCGAGCAAGTAAGACTACGCGGTCGTGGCGGAATTGGTAGACGCACTACTTTGAGGTGGTAGCGAGGTTTCCTCATAAGAGTTCAAGTCTCTTCGACCGCATGAAAGCCCTGGACCCACGGTCCGGGGCTTTCTCTTTCTTGCCCAACTGTGGACAGACGGTCGATTCAGGAAACTTGATTCTTTTATTGTGGAAACTACGAACGACGTATATTTGGGTAGAAATAAAAGTGGGCTGGCTCCCGAAGGAACCAGCCCACCCGCTCGCTGGGAACTGGCGGAGGCCATTCTATGTTCATAACTTACGTTCCAAAAACCTGCGGACAAACTTAAGATTTGCTTAAGTTTTTTCTGTAGTTGTGGCAACCACCCCGTATTTGATCAACCAGGAAAGCAACCACCTTGCTTCAGCGGGGTCTCGGCCCATTCCTGAAATGCACTCGGCCAGATGGTCCGCAGCCACCCGTGGGCCCCCTCGCAACTCCAGAACCAGGGCCGTGAGCAGTTTCCCGTCGGAGATGGCCAGCACATCGGTGAACGTTGGCGGCATGGGTGCACGTCCTTCCAGGATCTCGCAACCCAGCGAAGTCAGCCGTACCCTCTCCGCTAGATTGTTCGGGGGGCGAGTCCCATAATGACTGAAAATCTCCGCAGGATCAATAATATCAGGATCCATTTCTCTTGATTTTGGAACCGGTTGTTCCACGGCCAACCGGGAGAGCGATGCCCAGACCTCGGTGCATCTGGAGATCACCACGGGCCAGGCGAACAAGCGACGCGCACGCGCCTTGCCGGCCAAACCCATGCCCTTCGAACGGATCGGGTCGGCCAAAAGATTTCCCAGCGCTTCACGCAATGCTCCCGGATCCACCGCCACGCCCTGGGAAGACACGAGTTGTGCCAAGCGCGGCTCCAGGATCTCTCGCAGGAGGAGTGTGTCGGGAGGGGGTGAAACCCAATCCACGGGAACGCGCAAGCCGGTGGTCCCGTGTTCCACCAAGTCCTTGTAGCCATCCCAGTCCGAGGCGACCACGGGCAGCCCCGCCGCCATGGCCTCCACCACGCTGATCCCGAAGGTCTCCTGGTGGTTGTCCACCGGCGACACGAAGACGTCCGAGGCCCCCAGCAGGTCCAGTTTGGTCCCGTCGTCGATGTCGGGCAGGATCCTGATGGAGCGTGAAATTCCGAGATCCGAGGCGGTCTCCGAAAGGGACTTGACGTCGCCCTCGGTGCCCCCTCCCGCCAGGACCAGAAGACGATTTCCGTCTTCTGCGGCCAAGGCCCGCCATTGGTGCAGGAGTGGATGCAGGTCGGCCTTGCTGGATGCGGACAGCCGCCCGATCCACAGAGCGACCCGGGCCGAGGAGGGAATGCCCAGGCGTCCCCGGGCCTGGCTCCTTTCGGGTGGTTGGAAGCACCGATCCTCCACCCCCAGCGGAACCAGCTCCAGACGACCTTTCCAGGCCAGTCCCTCGAGCCGCGCCACCAGATCCAACTGCCTTCCAA
>CAYXXL010000254.1:0-5015 GCA_964469025.1 uncultured Fibrobacteria bacterium | reverse complement strand
TTAGGAAGTTGAATTGGAGTCGCTTGTCCACATTTGTGTCGCCTGCATTGGCCAAGTCAGGCTTTCCTTGCACTCGGGATTTTGGCTTGGTATGTTCAAGCGCGAACAAGCCATCATTCCGGCAAGCTCGACGACTCTCCCTATCCAGAATCGAAAGAGGAATCCATGCAGAAGCTTCGAATCCTTCCCCTCGCCCTCCTCTCCCTGTCCGTCGGCCTGATGACCGCCTGCGACAGCACCAGCAGCAACTCAGGCCCCAGCATCACCAACCTGTATCTCGACAATACTGCCCTGGTTGCGAATGGTGGGTCTACTGGAATCCATGCCACCGTGGCCGATCCCAACAAGGGCATCCAAGTTTCCTTCAAGGTCGTACAGAACGGCACGGACATCACCAGCGGCTTTACCATTTCCTACACCGCTCCGGTTTCCACCGCTACGTCGTGGAGTGCCTTCAACGACGGCAAGGCCAGTATCGCCGCCACTTCAAGTGCCGTGAACGGGGCCGACACCTTGGTGATGACCGTGACCGATGCCAGCGGCAGCGGGACCGCCACCCAAAAGGTTCCGCTTACCGTTACCGGCGGCACCAACGGCGGCGGCGGAGCTGGCCTTCAAGACATAGGAGGGGTCATCCTCGGAGCTCAGGGAGCAACCCCCGGTTCATTCCTGGATGTGGTCGATACGGCGGCCTGGACTTCGGGTTCTAACAAGCCTTACGCCTCCATCGATGTCGTGTTCGGGACCGATGCAGGTGGCACGATTTCCTTGATGTCCCCTGCGGATGCATACAACCTTGACGGTTGGAGCCTTTCCGGTTGGACCACCCTGAACACCACCACGATCGTTTACTCCTCCACCGCGCTGACAACCTCCGCGCAAGTACAGAGCGCGATCGGAAACAGCACTGCCCAGAAAGCCGTCGCGCAAAACGGTTGGTATGCTCTCTACCTGAGTACTGGCAAATACGCCGCCATTCAGTTGACCTCGCTTTCCGCCACGGATCGAACCGCGACCGTCAGCGTCGAAATTTTCGACTGACCGATTTCAATTCGAGAGATGTCGCCCCCGTCGCTCTCACCGAGCGGCGGGGGTTTTCATTTTCTGTCTTCGCCCCGCGCGAGGAGCGGGTCTGGGATCAGGCCGGGACCTTGTCCAGTTCTTCCAGGCGGTCCACGAACAGGACCACGCGGTCCAGGCTCACGATCTCCAGGAGGTGGTGCACCGAACTGGAGGCCCCCACCAGGACCAGGGTCTTGCCCCTCTTCTCCAGGTCCTGTTGCACCTGCGCCAGCACGCCGATCCCGCTGGATCCGATGTAGGCGAGGTCGGAGAGGTCCAGCGCCAGCCGGAAATCCTTTCCGGAGAGGCGGTCGAACAGCACCGCTCGGAGAGTGGCGGCATCGGCGTAGGTTTGGATCTCGCCCATCAAGCTCAGGATGCTCCAGGGTCCGACTTGGCGGAAAGTCAGTGTTGCCATGGCATCAATGTCGCACCTCCCGCCCCGACGTGCAACCCCTGCACCCATCACGGGAGCGACAACAACCCCGGTGGGAACCCTCGCCAACGCATTGACCAATCGATGTCCGGCGTTTACTGTTCTATGCATGCAGCTGGAATCCGGCCATCTGACCGGCCCCCTGAACGCGGAAATCCTCGTCGGAGACCAGGACGACCTTCCGGAGGTCGAGTCTGCCTACTTGGGATCGGAATTCGCCGATCTGCTGGAGTTGGATCTGTTCAACGTCCTTCTGGTGACCAACCAGGACTCTCCAGAGGTCCTTCGAGTCTGCGGCGACGCCGACGTGGTGGCCATCCTCTACACCAACGGGCAGAAACCCAAGGCGGCAGACACCAAGAAGGCCACGGAGATGGGAATTTTCATCTTCTCCACCCCGTTGCACCTCAAGGCGATCCACGCCATCCTGAAGAAGGATCTCCCGCAAATCGTCATCAAGGACGCGACCTAGCCGGAGATCAGCGGAGGCCTTTTCCATCTTTGGTTCCATGGTGCCTCCCAAACGCATTGTCCCAGGAGTCCGCATCCTCCCCGTTTTGGGATTTCTTTCCTTCGCGGCGGGTTTGGCCATGGGGGCCGTTCCCCTGTCCCAGGGCGAAGCTTGGGACGGGGCCGGACTGGGTGGCACCCTCACGGCCGGACCCATCTGGAAAAGCGACGAGGGGTTGACGCCCAACCACCTGGGTTCCCAGCTCTGGTACCACTACCGGCCGGATCTCGTGGGGAGCATGGGCATCGAGATGTCCGATTGGGCCTTTTCCCGGACCAAGGCGCTCTTCACCACCCAATACGTGGGCGCGCTTTCCTGGGTCCCGCTCTCCAGCTCGCAGCAACTCATGAACGTGGCCTTGCGCCTGGGCGGGCAGAGCGTTTCCACGACGCTGGACACGTTCCCCCACTCCTTGCCTTTGACGGACGCCGGCTGGGACTGGCAGATCGGTCTGCGGGTCGGTGGGGGCTGGGCCGCAAAGGACCTGGGAGCATGGGTCTCCACGGGTCCCGTCGCCTACTGGCGGGTGTCCGGTGCCGCGTCGGGATGGACCTTGGCGCAGGAATCCGAGCTGGGCCTCCTGGTGAACTTGCAAAAGTTCTGGAACGGCTCCGCCAGCTACACCAGATCCTGGGATCTCGCCATCCGCATTCCCATGGTCTACCAGCCCCGAGCCCCGACCTTCACCCGCCAGGGCGTGGTGAAGCAGTCGGAATGGAGCATCGGGCTCCAGATCGGCCCTTCCGTGCTGTTCTAGCCCGGGCCGGCCTCAGAGGGCAGCCAGCACCTCTTCCACATGTCCCTTGACGGAGACGGGGGACCAAACCTTCGAGACCACCCCTTTCGGGTCGATCAGGAAGGTGGACCGGACGATTCCCATGAATTCCCGACCCATGAATTTCTTGAGCTGCCACACGCCGTAGAGCTTGCAGACTTCGGCATCGGCATCCACCAGGAGAGGGAAGGGGAGCGACTTCTTTTCTCGGAAGTTCCGGTGGCTCCTGGCGGAATCGCGCGAGACCCCTAGCACCACCGCTCCCACGGCGGAGATGCGACGGAAATTGTCTCGGAAATCGCAGGCCTCGACGGTGCACCCCGGCGTCGCGTCCTTGGGATAGAAGTAGAGGACGACCTGCTTTCCGCGAAGGGACGCCAGTTCGACGAACGCCTCGTCCTGGTCCGGGAGACGGAAGGACGGGGCGATGGAACCTGCTTCAACGGCCATGTGGAGCTCCTGCGGAATGCACGCGTTCGAAGGCGTCGTGCGGTGGAATGTCCAAAGCGACGGACAACAGGAAAGCGGCTTGGGCGCGGATGGCCGGCCAGAGGGGGGATTCGGGGTCGCGCACGAGCTGTGGCCAGGATTCCAACCGGGAGAGGAGCAGGACGGAGGCGTCGAGTGCATCTCCGCCACCCGGAGCATGGACGGTCTCCGCGACCTCCGACGAAGCACAGGTGGCGACGGGGGTCGGCTTTTCTCCGAGGTTCAGATCGCAGGTCCCGTGGTGGCCTTGGACCGCCACCCCGCGCACCGAGCCCATTCGGGAGAGGACCTCGGCAAGGCGGTGGAAGAAGTTTCCATGGGAGATCCCCACCACCGCTGGGGCATCCGGAATCGGGGAGATCACCTTCTCCAAGGTGTTGAGGATGGTCCGGAACCCCAATTCGGCGCGGATCGCGGAAAGACCGGCCCAGGCGGGAATCATCTGGCGCACCGCCACCACCGGGCAAATTCCACCGGCCAGCCACGAATCCACGGCGTTCGCCGCCAGGGAGGCTTCGACGGCGCCCACCTCGAGGAACAGACTCGGAGGCTCCCAGACCACCACCGGATGGGCCAATCCGGTTCGGCGCAAGTAGGCGGCGGCCAGGATGGAAAGCACCCCCCCTTTGCGCGGTGTGTCGAAAGCGACGTTCACGACCAACGGGATGGATTCCGCAGGAAGAGTGGTGGGAGCCTGGAACGACGCGACACCCAAGGCGGCCCCCACGAGTTCGTCGACCGTGGTTTCCTTGATGCGCATTGCCTGGAGGAAAGCTCCGGTCTGGCTCTGTGTGAATTCCCCTCCAAGAAGGCGCTCCAGTGCCTCCCGAGCCTGTTCGATCGACAGGTCCTTGGCGAGGGTCTTCCCGCGACCCACATGCTTGACCAGAGTCTGGACCGGATTCTTCGTCATGAGCTTTTGGGAACGAAACTAGAACCTGCGCCCTTGCGCAGGAATTTTCCTGCGAAGTCCAAACAACAGATCAAAAGGCCTTGTTGTCCATTTTTGGCACGGGTTTTGATTTCCTCTGGAGGCCATGAAAATTCCCGTCCTCTTCCGCTCCAACACTTTGCTCTCCACCTTTTTCGCCTGCGCTCTGCTGCAAGGCTGCCTTTCCGATGGATCCAATTCCACGGACTCCGGCACCGCCTCGACAGGTTCAGCCGAGGTCCGGGTGTCACCCCTTCCGACCGCCTCGCTACCCGCCGCCCGGGCACTGGCCGCGGAGCCGGGCGGTTGGGTGGTGGCCAGGATCCGTCGCCAGAACCACACCGGATCCTGGACGGATTCCGTCCAGTGGACGGGTTCCTCCCAGATCTCCCTTTCCTTCGCGAACCTCCCCCAAGGCACGGACTACGCCGTTTCCGCTTTCTACCGCGACGCCGCCGGACGAACCACCCATGCGGATTCCGCTTCTCCCGTGGCCATCCTGCCCGGAACCCCTACGCCCGTCGCCCTTTCCTTGAAGGCCCTGCTGGGACGGATCGTGATCACCATGCCGTCCGTCCCCGCCACGGTGGACAGCCTGGGGATCAGCTGGAGCGGGTCCACCGGCCTTCGGAGAACCGTGATCGTCCGCGGCACCTCGGGCAAGACCCTCCTGCGCCTGGATTCGCTTCCGGTGGGAATCTCCGGCGCGGCCAGCTTGCGCGCCTGGAATGTCGCGGGCGACACCCTCTACCGGTGCGATACCACGATCACGATCAGTTCCCAGGCCGACCTGTCGCTGACCCTGCATTGG
>CAYXXL010000253.1:1928-5030 GCA_964469025.1 uncultured Fibrobacteria bacterium | reverse complement strand
CGAGCCCCCAGAAGACCTTGGACCGCGAATACCGCGAGGCCATCCTCGCGGCGCGCGGGCGGCACGACCCCTGCGTGGTGGCCCGAGCCGTGCCCATCGTGGAAGCGATGGCTGCCTTGGTCCTCGCCGACGCCTACCTGCTGCAGCGGGCCCGCGGCGGTCTCTTCTCCCCGCCGTCAAGGGAGGTTCCGTGAGCCTCCCCTTGCGCATCGCCCTGTGCCAGCACCAGGCCCACGAGGACTCCGAAGTCTGCTGGAAACGCTTCGAGGAGCAGGCCTTGGAGTCCGCTCGCCGCGGGGCCACCCTGATCGTCTCCCAGGAGCTGTTCCTGGGTCCCTACTTCTGCCAAGGCCAGGAGACCGGCGCCTTCGACCGGGCCGAGTCGGTCCCGGGTCCCACCACGGAACGGCTGCAGGAATTGTCGCGCAGGCTGGGCTGCGTCGTCGTGGGATCCCTGTTCGAGAAGCGCGCCCCCGGACTCTTCCACAACACCGCCGTGGTCTGCGACGCCGACGGATCGCTCGCGGGCATCTATCGCAAGATGCACATCCCGCAGGACCCGGGGTTCGACGAAAAGTTCTACTTCGCTCCCGGCGATCTGGGATTCCAGGCGTTCGACACCGCCGTGGGACGGGTGGGCGTCCTGGTGTGCTGGGACCAGTGGTTTCCCGAGGCCGCCCGGTTGACGGCGTTGCAGGGTGCCGAGGTCATCCTGTACCCCACCGCGATCGGCTGGGACGACCAGGAAGACCGCGAACTCCATCCCGTGCAGTACCAGGCCTGGCAGACCGCCATGCGCGCCCACGCCATCGCCAACGGCGTCTACGTGGCCGCGACCAACCGAGTGGGACGCGAAGGGCGGCTGGATTTCTGGGGAGGGTCGTTCGTGGCCGATCCCGAGGGCCGCATCCTGCACCAAGCCTCGTTCGGAAGTCCGGAAACGGTCGTGGTCGATTGCCCCCGCGACCGGATCGAAAAGACCCGACGGGTCTGGCCCTTCCTCCGGGATCGCCGCATCGACGCCTACCAGGGCCTGCTCTCGCGCTGGGGACGCTGACTCGGTCCAGCTTCGCGGCCGCCAAGCGCGAAGCGCCGCTCCTGGTATTCCCGCAGGCTGGCCACGGGTCGTCCCGGTGCACCGGGCGGCAGGCGAAGCAGGAACCTCCCCACGGTCTCCCCCGGTTCGCGCAGATGGCCGGCGCGGCGCAAACGGGCTTCGGCCGCTTCCAGGCGTCGTCGCCACTCGGTGGACGGATTGGCCGCCCCTTCGGGTTCGCGCCTGCCCCGGATCAAGAACAGGACGAGGACCGCGATGGAGATCCCGCCCGTCCAAACGCCCCATTTCCCCCCGCCCTCGCCGTTTCCGAACCGGGCGTCGAGACGGGAACGCCAATTTCCGTCCCGGAATCCGTGCCACAGGATCCGGAATCGTCCGTCCCAACCCTGCGCCCAACGGGTCCAGACACCCCCCCGCCCGAAGGAGGGGCGGTCCGCCGCGGGCGTGGGGTCGAAGGGAATCCATCCGAGTCGCGGATCCAGGATCAGCACCCACGCGTGGGCGTGGGCACGCCGGAAGGTCCAGGATCCGCCCGGATCGCGGTCCGGATAGGCGTAGCCGGTCGCGTAGCGGGCGGGGACCCCGGAACGGCGCAGGAGGAGCACCGCCGCGGTGGCGAAGTATTCGCAGTATCCGCGCCGTTCCCGCAGGAACCTGCGCAAGGGATCCTCGCCTGGAGTCCACCCCGGGACCAAGGTGTACCGGAAGGACCGCGCGAACCACGAGGAGATTTCCTGGGACGGATTCCGTCCATCGCGGCAGTCGGGAGCGCACTCGGCGAGCGCCGAATCCAGGAGTCCCCCCAGGGAACGCGGAACGGCGAGATCGGAGGGCGTGGTGGACGTGTCCCTTCCGGTGTCCGCATACCACCAGATTCCACGTCCCAGGTCGGCGTCCGAGGATGCGACCGAGCCGGTGGGAAATCCGACCGCGGAATCGCCGACCACGGCTTCGCACGCGGTCCGGGGCGGGAGCGGCAGATACCCTTGCGTGGGCGCGGCCAACTGGATCCAGCCCGAAGACACTCCGCCTGGATCGCGACCATCCCGGCAGAAGACCGTCGCATCGCCCAGGTTCCTTGGGGAAGACAGGGGACGCCCGCGTCCTTGGGTGCGCCAGGAACCCGCTCCGTAGACATCCCGCACGATCCCGGCCAGGAAGGTGGGGTCCCGGACCGAATAGGCGCGGGCCACGACCTCCTGGTCCCGACCATCCCACTCGTCGGCGAAGGAGCCGAGCAGCATGATGGACGAAAATCCCTTGAGGGACCGCGGGGATGCCATCCCCCTTCCATGCGGGGAGATCCATCCCAGAAGGGGCGGGCCACCGCGCCAGAAGAGCAGGGTCAGCATGGCGACCACGCCCAGGGCCGGGACGATGCGCCAGTCCGACCGCTCCATTTTGCGCGGCAGGGGGGATTCCCGGCGAAGGAGCGGGACGAGCAGGGCGGACTGGAGGATCGTCGCGCCGATGGACCCTGGGGAATGCGCGGGTCCGGAGAGGACCTGCGCGGTGAAGGCCGTCCAACCGGCGTGGGCCGGTCGGGAGGAGCGCCCCACCGAGCCCGCCTGCAGAACGGAAAGGCAGGCGAAGTACCATCCGGGCAGGATTCCCAGATCTTCCCAACCGACGCGCGCTTCCCGCAGGCTGGACAGTTGGGTCGCGAAGGCCACCAGGAACGGGAGGGCGAGCGCGTAGACCGCCCAGCGCGGGAGTCGCCAGGGCCTTGGACGCAGGGGGATGATCGCAAGCGCGGCGAGGCAGGCCAGAGCCGGAACCCAGCGGGGTCCCCTCAGGGAGAGTTGCGCGACGGCGAGCGCGGCCATGGTCCAGGGCAGCAGCCAATCCTTGGGGGTCCATTTCCCGTTCAAAGGCGCACCAGCCCTTTCAGAATCCGGTCGGGACCGATCCTTTGGCTCGCCTCCGGAATCCGTCCCCCACCCCAGTCGACCCAGAGGATCCGCCGGGGCGGCGTCATTCCGACCGGCTCGGGGAGGTCTTCCGAAAATGCGACCAGGACCAGAGGTGCCTTCACGACAGGAAGC
>CAYXXL010000253.1:0-1918 GCA_964469025.1 uncultured Fibrobacteria bacterium | reverse complement strand
CGGCGGTGCCGCTCCCAGCCTCCCGAGGCGGGGAGGGCTGCCAACGCGGCTTCCACGGCCAAAAGAGGATCGCGCCCGACCAGAGGGATCCGGGTGTCGTCCAGGAAGAAACCCGCCAGCGCGTTCCGTTTCGCCAGGAATGCCGCCACGCCCGCGGCCAGGGAAATGGCCGCATCCATCAGGCTCCTTCGAGCCCACGAGGAGCATCCGCTGCGGAAGGCGACGGCGATCCCTCCCCCAGATCGAGTTTCCGTTTCGCGCACCATCGGGTGTCCCGTCCGCGCCCACCCGCGGTGGTGCAGCGCCCGCAGGGAGTCGCCTTCTCGCCATGGACGGATTCCGATGAAATCTTCCTCTCCCCACCTGCCCGCGTCCAGGGCTTCGGCGAACGCGCCGCCCCCCGGACCCCGGAAAAGCCCGTCCATGGAAACCACTTCGCAAGGACGCGGGAAGATGGCGATCCTGGCCGGTGCCACCCGCAGGGAACGGGAGCGGAACAATCCCAACGGATCGGACCGGAGGACCGTGGGGCCTTCCAGGCACTGGATTCCCCGCTGGAGGGCGCGGAGGGGAACGTCCACCGTCCGGCCACCGGGAGAGCCGGGCGATGCGCCGTCCCCCACCGCCCGCAGCCGGTCTCCCGTGCGGAAGATCCAGGCACCCACTCCGCAGGGAAGAGGCGCTCCGCCGGATCCCAGGGCGACCTGGACGGAAATCGTCTCCCCTTCGCGCATCGTGGCGGGCAGCATCGCGGTCGCCGGGAGCTTGGATGGAGCGAGGGTCCAAAGCCAGGAGGTGGCGAGCAGGCCGGACACGAGGGCGAGGGCGAAGCCGCCCAGGTAGCCCCGGCTCAGGATGGAGATGGGAAGCAGAAGCAGCCAGATCCCGCAAAGGGCCTTGCCTCCCGGGGTCGTCCTCTCCCGGAAGGCCTTCCAGATCCAGGTCATGGGGTCGCGCCCTTCCGTCCCGCGCGGCCAGGTGCGAGCCACCCACCGCAACGTCCAGGACGTCCGGTGCCAGAGCGTCATCGCGGGACCGGGACGGTCCGTCGGATTTCCTCCAGCGCCCTGCTGGAATCGCCCGGATCGGAGGCGTCGCGAAGATGGATCCGGTGGGAAAGGACGGGGACCAGGAGTTCCTGGATGTCGTCGGGGAGCACGTGGTCGCGGCCTTCCAGGAAGGCGAAGGCCTGGGCCGCTCGGACCAGGGCGATTCCCGCGCGAGGACTCGCTCCCAGGCGGAGATCGGGGCGATCCCGTGTGGCCCGGACCAGGGAAACCGCATAGGCCTCGATGGCCGGATCCACGTGCAGGGACCGGACGCGGCGCTGGGCCCGGGAAACCAGCTCCGGAGAGACCACGGCAGACAATTTCCGGATGGGTTCCTCCAGCCGGTGCGTCCGCGAAATCTCCCGTTCGGTCTCCTCGTCCGGATATCCCAGGCGGAGTCGGATCAGGAACCTGTCCATCTGCGCTTCGGGAAGGGGGAACACCCCGTGGAACTCGACCGGATTCTGCGTCGCCAGGACCAGGAAGGGATCGGGCAACGGATGCGCCGTTCCTTCCAGCGTCACCTGGCGCTCCTCCATGGCCTCCAGCAGGGCGCTCTGGGTGCGCGGGCTCGCGCGGTTGATTTCGTCGGCCAGGAAGACCTGGGCGAACAGCGGCCCGGTCCGGATCTCGAATTCTCCCGTGCCGGGACGGTAGATCGCACCACCGGTGAGGTCGGAGGGCAGGAGGTCGGGCGTGAACTGGACGCGACGGAAATCGGCACCGATGGCCACCGCGAGCGAGCGCGCCAGCGTGGTCTTTCCGGTACCCGGAACGTCCTCGATGAGAACGTGCCCGTCGGCGAGCAGGGCCGTGACCAGTAGGCGGATTTCCCGCGCCTTTCCAAGCAGCACGGTGCCCAGCGAGGT
>CAYXXL010000252.1:0-5079 GCA_964469025.1 uncultured Fibrobacteria bacterium | reverse complement strand
ACCCTAGTCTTCCTCTCCGCAGATCCGCAGCGACGTGATCCTCCAGCCGTGTCGCGTGCGGCCGACGGCCAGGCACAGTCCTGGATCGTCGCGGGAGGGGATCGCCTTGGAGGAGATCCAACCGGTCCGTCCATCCGTGGTCCGCACCTTCCAGTGCGAAGGGTGCACGCTGGTGGAAGGGACGATGGTGGAATCGCCCCCGCGAGAGACCATCAGGACGGCGTACCGGCAGGACAGCGCTCCCCGTGGGGCCTCGGCGGAGTCCACGAAGCTCGCCGCGGTGTCGCGCACCCGCACGCAGGGGCCTTCCAGGTCGTCGTCGCTGCCGGGTGCGCGGCAGGAATCGGGATCGTCGGCGGGCGCGAAGGCCACCGGGACCTTTCCCACCTCGCGCAGACGGATTCCGTCCGAGAGGGTGGCATCCAGGAGCCGCAGCAGCAACCGGGCCTGCACCGGATCCCGCAGCGAGCGGAACAAGGCCGCGCGGTCTCCCCAGACCTCGCCTCCCTGGACGTTTCGCGCGAGGTGCCGCCGCAGGAAGAGGGCATGCCTGGCGCGCACGGCCTGTTCCAGGCTGTCCACGAACAGGTCGAGCCCGGCGGTGTCCGGAAGCAGCGTGTCGCGGACCCCGCGGGCGGTGTCGGGAAGCAGGATCTCGTCGGGCAGCAGGGTGTCCGGGGTCTGGAGCGAGTCGCACAGGCGGGCGAAAGGCGGGAAAAGATTCTTGTCCAGCCGCCTCACTCCGGTGTCGAGGGCGAAGTAGTACCGCTCGCCATCCTCGCCGCAGGTCCATCCGGGGACGGATCGGCTCCGGTCCGACGCGCGGAACGCCCACAGGGAAGCGCCACGGGGGATGGAGAAGGGCCGCTCGAACAGGATCCGCCAGAGATTGTCCACTCCGGTGGAGAGGTGAGTCGCCCAGGGCAGGAAGGCGACCACCAGGCAGGCGAGCGCCAAGCGCAACGTCCGTTTCTTCCAGTAGCGCCCGAGCATGAGGCGTCAAGGATAGGTTCCGGGAGAGGCAGACGCTTCAGGAAGCCTTTCGGAATCCGGGGCGTTTCCGGTCGGCGGCGCACTCCATCAGGTACATGTTGATGAGCGATTGGTAGGGCATCCCGATTTCCTGCCCGAGGTCCTTGAAGTATTCGATGGCCTGGGTGTCGAGCCGGATGGAGATGGCCTTGCGAACCTTGGTGGCGTAGGGGTTCCTGCTGGCGTCCGCGAAATCGTATTCCGCTTTCATGATTTCCTCCGTCGGTACTGGGCGGTTTCCCTGCGTGTGGCTTTGCGACTCGAAATGATCCGGATCCGTTCCTCATCCTCGCGCTTGGTTCTTTCGCAATGCACAACGATCAGGATCCGCATCTTGTAGCTCGTGCCGAGCAGGACGAACCTCTCTTCATCGGTGGAGTGGTCGGGATCGGCGATCAACAAAGCATCGAAATCGTCGAACACGCTACGGGCCTCAAGAAACGAGACACCGTGCTTCTTCCAATTGAGGTCCGCCTTCGCAGCATCCCACTCGAAGTACATACGAAGTATATACACATCAAGAGTCGGAAGGTCAACTCGTGGCATGGCTTTCGCGGTCGAGAGATCGTCCAAGGAAAAGAAAAGGGCGCCCGGGCGCAATGCCCGAACGCCCCGGAATCGGTTTTCGACGCGGTTCAGCGCGCGATGGGAAGCGCCCGCACCTCGCGCACGCCAGCGCTCTCCAGGACCAGGAAGGCCACCCCGGAATTGGGCGCCGCCAAGGTGCCGGACCGTTCACCGGCCACCACCGTCGCGCGGGACAGTACCCGTCCGTCGATCCCCACCAGCCGGACCACTCCACCCGCCTCCACGGCCCGGGAGCGGGTCCACGCGAGGTTCGAGCCCGAGCGCACGAGGGACCAGTTGGGGGCCGCCGCGGATGCCGTGCGGGGGGCGATGGCGGTGATGTTTGGCGTGGGGAATATCACGTTGAGTCCCGTGATGCGGGCAGCTTGGGCTGTATCGTACGTGTCCGCTCCGAAGACCACCCTGCCATCGTTGAAGTTCCAGAGTGTGTCGGAATCGACACGGATGTTGTCCAACCATACTTGCCCATGAAATGTTGGGTTCGCGATGAACTGGAAGAAAGTGGCCCCGATACTGTTCATTTCACTCGGTGCCACATAGCTTGAAAAATTGGCTTTGCATGTGGTCCAGGTGCTGTCGTTCATGGGCGTGCAGTAGACACCGGAGGCGTTCCAGGTGATGAAATTGTTCGTCTGGAACGCAGTGGTGACCTTGATCCCACCCGTGGCGGACTTGGGAACCAAGAGGTCGAAAGAAATCGAAGTCTTGGAGGAAAAGTCTTGCGCTGCTGTCAATTTGAGGGCGGGGACAATGGAGCTCAGGTCATTGTCGACGTTAACCGCCAATACGCCGTTTCCCGACTGCTTCACGCGAACCACATCTTTGATCTTGATTGCGGCGCTATCCTGCTTGAACATCGCCTTCAGGCCCGCGCCAGCAGTGGTGATGTTGCCCAACCACTTGTCCGTGCCGTCCCCGAAATAGCACCAGGGGAGGCCACCGGCATATCCGGAGTTGTGCAAGTACGTGAGCAGCGTGTCCTCCTTTGCGGCATCCTGGTTCTTCGAGCTGATCGCAGGGCTCCAGTCCCCAGCGGGGAATTCAGCCACTACCAGCGGCTTGTCCAGGTTCCAGTGCGAGAATGGCTTGGTGAAAGGACTGTTGCTGGTGCCATTCCAGCCGTAGTAGTGAACCATGTAGAAGTCCAGGGTGCCATTGGCGTCTCCACCCACGGCCTTCAGTGCCGAATCCGTGTAGTAATTCTTCTTGCCATCGGCGTTGGTGGTATAGTCAAAGGTGACCGAACCGTTGGAGACCAGGATTCCCGGAACAGCCCTGTGGATGGCTCCGGCGACCCGATTGATCACGGTTTGGATATTCGTTATCGTGATCCCGGAGTCAACTAGCCCCCAGTTGGTGGCATTGCCCGTGATCATCCCTTCTGGTTCGTTGAAGACCTCCCAACATAGGATGCCGGTATCGCTCCCTATCGCAGTGACCAGGGGGAGAACCGCGTTCTTCACATAGGCCGCGATGCCGGAATCCGTCTTGAGCAGCTTTGCGTTGTTGGCGATGCTCATCTGGTTCCAACTCCCCACCTGCCCTCCGGCCATCAAGTTGTGCGAAAGCAGATCGAGCACCAGCACCATGCCATTGCGGTTGGCAATGCTCAGCATGGATTTCACGTTGGAAACTGTCTTGGACCCCAGGCCGGAGACCAGCCCCGTGACACCATTGAATTTGGGATCGTTCGCGCCGTTGGTGGAAAGCCATACGCGCATGGTATTGCCGCCCGAATCGCGGACGTCCTGGATCGCTTGCTTGAAGGAGTTGGTATCCAGGGGTGCATCGCCCACATCGGTGCCGAAGTTGATCCAGGCCAGGTTCATGCCGGATACGAAAATCTTCCGGCCGCTGGGCAAGGTGATCCGGTTGGATGCGGGCATGGCTTGGGCCACGCCTGCAATCACGGCCAAGACCAACACGATCTTCTTCATGGGAGACTCTCCGATGTGGTGCATGCGATCGGGAGCCGCTCTTCTCGCCTCCCATTGGAGGGCATACGATAGCTAACCAGTCGCCAAAGTCGCTCGCCATTCACTCCACGTCGAGGAAAAACCACCGGCATGTGGGGTCCGGGGTGGCCATCTCGGAACCGACTCCAATATGGAATATTCATGGAATGTTCTTGACTTTATCTGCATCAGACCGTAGGTTCACCCGATGAGTGAAGACATCTACAACATCGCCGATTTCAAGAACCAGTTGGGAGAAGTCACCGCCCATTTGGAAGCCGGAGAGCCCCTCCTGCTCGCCAAGCGGAACGTACCCTTCGCCCGCGTCACACCTCTGGGCAAGCGGCCCAACAAGACGCAGATCGGCTTCGGCAAGAAGACCACCCGGATTTTGGGGGACGTGGTTTCTCCGGCCGCGCCCGAGTCCGACTACGAATGCTTGAACGGGGAATCCGTGGGGTGAAGCTCTTGCTGGACACCTGCGCCATCCTCCATCTGGCCGCCGAGCCCCACCGTCTGACCCCCGCCGCCCGCGAAGCCCTGCAGGATCCCGCGGCGGAGGTGAATGTCTCGGTCGTCTCCATCGCCGAACTGGCTTGCCTCTCCAACCTCCAGCGGATCGTGCTGGAGCCGCACTGGAAGACCTGGTTTCGCCGCGCTGTGGATCAAAACGGCTGGAACCTGATCGAGATCGACGCCCGCGTCGCCGAAGAAGCCTGGAGCCTCCCAGAAACGTTCCACCGCGACCCCTCCGACCGCCTGTTGGTGGCCACTGCCCGAATCCACCAGCTCATCCTGGTGACCTCCGACCAGCGGATCCTGGACTACCCGCATGTGGAATCGATGGGGTAGGGCGGAAACGAAGGCCGCGATTTGCTCTGGTTTGGCAAAATCATCACTGTATGCAGAGATATTCTAGCGCTTTATTGATATTGTTTCTGTATGATTGTTGAAGAGATGGTTCGGAAACCAATCCTGGACCAGTTGCGGCGTTACCATGGAACGCCCTTGATCAAGGCCCTCACGGGGATGCGGCGCGTGGGGAAAAGCGTGGCCATGCGCATCTGGCACGCGGAGCTGACCAGACGGTTCCCGGCGGCCGGCATCCTGCACGTCGACAAGGAATCTCCCGGCTGGGACCATGTCCGTGGCAAGGACGATCTGTGGCGCTTGGCGCACGAACTGCCCCAGGACCAGGAGCGGATCCTCCTGCTCGACGAGGTCCAAATGATCGAGGGGTGGGAACAAGCCGTCGCAGGGCTTTTGGCCGAAGGGTTCGAGATCGTCGTGACCGGATCCAACGCGCAGATGCTTTCTTCGGACCTGACCACCCTGCTCGCGGGGCGACACGTGGAACTGCCCGTCTGGCCATTGGGATTTTCCGAATTCCTGGAGATGCGCAAGCACCTGGGGCCGAAGCCGGAGGACCAGGAACGCGAGTTCCTCTTTCCCGCCAAAGCCGGCGGTCTCACCAAACTCGATCCCGGTGAAGTCCAGGCCTCCC
>CAYXXL010000251.1:0-5084 GCA_964469025.1 uncultured Fibrobacteria bacterium | reverse complement strand
CGAGGTCGAGGCGGTCACGCCGGCAGGTCAGATCAAGCGCAAGGGGGAGCGGCACGAGAAGGACGACCGCACCCGCATCGACGACCGCACCCGCTACGTCCTGGGCTGGACCAACGAAGACAAGATCCGGTCGCTGGAAGCGCGGCTTCGGGGAATGGAAGACGCGATCGCGGCAAAGGCCGAGAACCTTTCCATCCTGCAGGACAGGGCGCGCGACCTCGAGGAACGCATGGGTTCGCTCGCGCGCCTGGAAGAGTTCACTTCCTTCCGGGAGATCGATTGGGCCGAGCCCGCATCGCAGATCGTGCGCATCGAGCAGGAAATGCGCCGACTGGAAGGCGCGTCCGACCGCTTGAAGACGCTGCGCGAGGAGCTCTCGCAAGCGCGCCAGGAACTTGTCGGGGCCGAAGCCGGGTTGCAGGCGATTCGCACCGACCTGGCTCGCACTTCCCAAAAGCTGGAAGATTCCAAGGAGGTGCGCGATCGGTTGGATGCCGAAGTCGCCGCGGATCCCGTGCCCGACAGCCTCGCGCGACGCTTGGAGGAATTCCAAAGCACCCTTCTGGAAGCGCACCAGCTCGCGATCGAGTCGTGCGACAACCGCGAGAAGGATCTTCGCGCCGCGATCCAGGCGAAGATCGACGCCGAAGACAAGCGGCGCACGCGCCTGCGCGAAGGGATCGTGCGGGCCATGAAGGGCTTCAACGACCGATTCAAGGCCGAGACCCGCGATTTCGACCCGTCCATCGAGTCCGCCCACGAATACACGGCGGTGTTGGAGCGCCTGGGCGGCGACGACCTTCCACGCTTCGAGGAGCGTTTCAAGTCCCTCCTCAACGAGAACGCCATCAACGAGGTGGCCGCCTTCCAGTCGCACCTGAACCAGATGCAGGAATCCATCAAGGACCGCATCCGGACCATCAACCGGTCCCTGCACGGAATCGACTACAATCCCGGTCGGTTCATCGTGCTGGAAGCGCATCCCACGCAGGATGCCGAGATCCGGGCCTTCCGCGCCGAATTGCGCGCATGCACCGAAGGGGCGCTCTCGGGTCGCGAAGACGACCAGTACGCCGAGGAGAAGTTCCTGCAGGTGCAGGCCATCCTGGAACGGTTCCGAGGGCGCCAAGGCACGGCCGAGCAAGATCTGCGATGGACCAAGTCGGTCACCGACGTTCGCAACTGGTTCTCCTTCGCGGCCAGCGAACGGTGGCGCGAGACCGACGAGGAACACGAACACTATTCAGATTCCGGCGGCAAGTCGGGAGGGCAGAAGGAGAAGCTCGCTTATACGGTTCTCGCCGCGAGCCTCGCCTACCAGTTCGGCCTGGAGTGGGGCGAGGTCCGCTCGCGCAGCTTCCGGTTCGTGGTGATCGACGAGGCCTTCGGGCGCGGCTCCGACGATTCGGCCCGGTACGGTCTCGAGCTGTTCGCCCGGCTCAACCTCCAACTGCTGATCGTGACCCCGTTGCAGAAGATCCGCGTCATCGAGCCTCACGTGAAGAGCGTCGGGTTCGTGGCCAACGAGGAAGGGCGCTGCTCCCGTCTGCGCAACATCACCATCGAGGAGCATCTCGCGGCGCGCGAGGCCGCCGGAGGGTGAGATGGTCCACGCCGCAGGATCTGCGCGACCAGGTGACGCGCCTTTGGAATCGGGGACGGATTCTTTCGGACCTCGTGGAGGACGGCGACCTCTTCCCGCTGCGGTTGCGGCTACGGACGCCGTCTTCCCTGGAATGGTCCTCCCGCTTCGAGGAAGCCCGCGCCTGGGCGCGCGAACTGGATGCAGCCTCGCCATTGAGGATCGTGCGCGAGACGGTACGGCACCCTGCCTTGGGCGAGAACCGCTTTCCCTCGGAAGCATGGCTCGACAGCCGCGAAGGCGCAGTCGCCTGGATCGGCAAGGAATCGCAGCTTCTACGGTTCGGGGAGGTGCTGGAGACCACGCGTTCCCGCTGCCCGGACTGCCTGCCGTGGCTCGTACGCCAGCCTTTGGCTGTCCTGGATCATTCCGATGCCTGGGACCGCCTGTTCGATGTGGTCCTGTGGCTGCGCGGCCATCCGCGCCCGGCGATCCTCCTGCGCGAACTGGACTTGCCGGGGATCGACACCAAGTTCGTGGAAGCGCACCGGTCCGTCCTTTCGGAACTACTCGACTTTGCCCTGCCGACGGAATCGGTGGATTCCTCGGCGAGCGGAGCTTCGGCCTTCGAGGCACGTTACGGTTTCCGCGAAAAGCCACGGCGGGTGCGCCTGCGATGGCTCGATCCCGACGGAATCCCCGGAGGCTTCGCAGGAGCGACGGACATCGAACTGGACTCGGTCGCATTCGCGGCATGGGATCCAGCGGACATCCGCAGGGTTTTCGTGGTGGAAAACGAAGTGACCTTCCTCGCCTTCCCCGAGCACCCTCGATCGATCGTCCTCTTCGGCTCCGGGTACGGTTTCGCCGCCCTTCGGGAGGCCCGATGGGTGCGAGACCGGGAAGTCTTCTACTGGGGCGACCTGGACACCCACGGATTCGCCATCCTGGACGGATTCCGTTCCACTTTCCCCCATGCCCGATCCTTCCTGATGGACCGGGCCACTCTCCTTTCCCATCGGAGTTTCTGGGTTCGGGAGAACCGACCGTCCCGCCAGGTCCTGAACCGGTTGGGCGAAGACGAGCAGGCGCTCTACGCCGACCTGGCGGGGGATGTCCTGGGAGAAGGCGTGCGCCTGGAGCAGGAACGGATCGCCTTCGGAAGGATCCGCGATTTCCTCGCCGGTCTTCCTCCTTGCGCGTGAGCATTCGTCGCGACCGGCTTCCGGACCCGTGTCCGGCCCGGAATGCAATTTTCCCGGGAGCGGAGGTGAATGGCTTGTTGGACAGGATCTCCCTGCGAACGCCCCCGAGGCGAAGTTGGCGGTGCGCTTTCGCCGTCGCTGCGGGAACGTGCGCGTTGTCCATCGCCCAACCCCCGGCGGATTCCGCGACGGACTCGGTTTCTGGTTCCGCCGAGACCCCGACAGCTTCGCCCCTCGACACGACCTCCTTCGCTCCCGACTCCTCCGTCTACCAGGACATCGAAGTCCCGCGTGAAACCCCAGCCCACGGCGGCACCGGCACCCAGGCTCCTCCGGCGCACCGGGTCCAATCCCTGGGCAAGGTGAAGACCCAGTCCAAGGGCAGGAACACCGCACACCGCACCGTGGACATCCCCTCGGGATGCTTCTGGATGGGAAGTCCGGATGGCTTGGGCAACGCCAACGAACATCCGCGCCACCGGGTCTGCCTGGATTCGTTCCGGATGGACCGGCTTCCGGTCACGCAGAAGGCATTCTCGAAGGCGACCGGACAAGCGCCATGGATCCTGTGCACCGGCCCCACCTGCGCCGGTCCCGACCCGCGCGCCCCGGCCTGGTTCGTGACCTGGACCGAAGCCGCCGATTTTTGTCGGAATCGTGGAGGACGGCTGCCCACCGAGGCGGAGTTCGAATATGCGGCGCGCGCGGGGGATTCCGGCGCCTACATCTGGGGAGACTCCGCATCCCAGGCCTGCCTGTATGCCAATTTCGCCGATTTGAGCCTGGCGAGGATGCTCCCTTCCTGGAAGGTGTTTCCCTGCGACGACGGAGAGCCGCTGGTGGCCCCGGCGGGGGAGTACCGCCCCAACCGCTGGGGTCTGTTCGACATGGCGGGAAACGTCTGGGAATGGACCTCCGACTGGTACGCGGCGGACGCCTACGCGAAGTCGGAGTCGCGCAACCCACGTGGTTCCGACTCGGGCTCCGGTCGGGTGATCCGCGGCGGTAGCTGGCTTTCGAGCCCGGACGGGGGCCGAGCCGCCTATCGCGACGGCTTCCGGCCCGATGGCCGCTACAACGGGGCCATCGGGTTCCGCTGCGTCTATCCATCGCGTTGAGCCGGGTCGCGGCGCCTCTCCAGGTTCTACTATTTCCACCCTTCGCGCTTTACCCACATCCACCGGAGACACACATGAAGGTCTACACGAACAAAGACGGGTCCCTGGCCCCCTTCAAGAAGAAGACGATCGCCGTGATAGGCTACGGCTCGCAGGGCCACGCCCAGGCGCAGAACCTGCGCGACTCCGGAGTCGACGTCATCGTGGGCCAGCGCAAGGGTTCCGACAACCACAAGCTCGCGGTCAAGCACGGCTTCAAGCCGGGAGTCACCCTCTTCACCGCGGCGGAAGCCGCCTCCAAGGCCGACTTCATCCAGATCCTGCTACCCGACGAGGTCCAGGCCAAGATCTACGAGACCGACATCCTGCCCCACCTGACCAAGGGGAAGACGCTCATCTTCTCGCACGGCTTCAACATCCACTTCAAGTACATCAAGCCCCCGAAGGGCGTGGACGTGATCCTCTCGGCTCCCAAGGGACCGGGCCACCTGGTGCGCTCCGAGTTCGAGAAGGGCGGCGGCGTGCCGGGGCTCATCGCCGTGCACCAGGACGCTTCGGGAAAGGCCAAGGAGAAGGCCCTGGCCCACGCCAAGGGGATCGGCGCCATCCGCGGCGGCGTGTACGAGACTTCCTTCAAGGAGGAGACGGAAACCGACCTGTTCGGAGAGCAGGTCGTGCTCTGCGGCGGCCTCTCCGAACTGATCAAGAACGGTTTCCAGACCCTGGTGGACGCGGGCTACGCCCCCGAGATGGCCTACTTCGAGTGCGTGCACGAAGTGAAGCTGATCGTGGACCTGATCTACCAGGGCGGCCTGTCCTGGATGCGGCACTCCATCTCCAACACGGCGGAGTTCGGCGACTACACCACCGGCCCCAAGATCGTGACCGACGCCACCCGCAAGGCCATGAAGAAGGCCCTGACCGAGATCCAGAAGGGCAAGTTCGCCAAGGACTGGATGGACGAGGTCCACGGGAACGGCATGAAGAACTTCCGCGAGAAGCAGGCTTCCGAACGCAAGCTCCAGGTGGAGACCGTGGGCAAGCAGCTGCGCAAGAACATGAAGTGGATCGACGTCAAGGAAATCAACTGACGGATTCCGACCGCGACGGAAGCGCCCAGGGTTCCCATTCCGCGCGCTTCGCGGAATGGGAGGGTGAGCAACCCCGCGGTCAGTTTTC
>CAYXXL010000250.1:0-5110 GCA_964469025.1 uncultured Fibrobacteria bacterium | reverse complement strand
AAAACCCCGATAACTACGGGGTTTTGTCGTTTTTGCCGCTGGAAGTTCAGGCTAGACTTGGCGGTCGACGGCACGGGCGTCCTCCGGCCGGGGAGACCTTCCATGCAGACCATCCTGACGTTCGATCCCAACAGGTTGCTCGACTCCTCGATCTGCTTGACCACGGCCTTCGTCCTGGGTTCCGTCATCGGATTCGAGCGCCAGTACCGGCAGCGGACCGCAGGCCTGCGCACCAACACCCTCGTGGCGGTCGGCGCCGCCGCGTTCGTGAACATGGCCCACCACCTGAACGGCGCCGCCGGAGCCACGCAGGTGACCGCCTACGTCGTGTCCGGGGTGGGCTTCCTGGGGGCAGGCACCATCATGAAGGAGGGCCTGAACGTCCGGGGGCTGAACACCGCGGCGACCCTATGGGGATCGGCGGCGGCGGGGGCCTGCGCCGGCGCGGGGATGATCGCCGAGGCCGTGCTGGCGGCGGTCTTCGTCCTCGCTTCCAACACCTTGTTGCGGCCCGTCGTGAATTCGCTCAACCGCCAACCCATCAGCGGAAAGGGAAGCGAAGTCACCTACCAGTTGTGCCTGGTCGTGGACGGCGAGCACCAGAAGCGCGCCGTGGCGGCGCTGGAGGCCCTGCTGGAGGGCGCGAACTATCCCCTGGGCGATCTGGATGTCAAGCCGTTCGGAGAGGACGACGTGGAAATCACGGCCACGCTGCTCTCCACCTCGGTGAAGTCCGAAGAACTGGATCGGATCGCCGAGAAGCTCGGCGAGGAGGACCACGTCAAGCAGGCCTTCTGGAATCCCAGCACCACGGAGTAGCGACCTTTCCCGGCGGGTTCGGGCGGGACGTCGGATCGGCTTCTTACCGTGAACGGAAACGCCGGGGGACGAATTTTGGATGTTGCCCTGGAACGTCGCGGAAAGAAGGAGCGGAGAAATGTCGAAGCTCGCAGCTTGCCGCGCGGGGACCCGCGGCATCGGGAACACATGCCGCTGACCCCGCACATGGAAAAGCACTTCACGGCCAGCGACACGGTGCGCGACGTCGTGATCGGGATGGCGGACGGACTCACGGTGCCGTTCGCGCTGGCGGCCGGCCTTTCGGGAGCTTCCGTCGCGACGCGGGTCGTGGTCACCGCGGGGCTCGCCGAGATCTCCGCGGGGGCGATCGCGATGGGCCTCGGTGGATACCTGGCCGCACGCAGCGACGCCGACCATTACGCCAGCGAGCGAAAGCTCGAGATCCAGGAAACCCGGACCATCCCCGAAGTCGAATCGCAGGAAGTCACCGACATCTTCCTGGCATACGGGATATCCGCCGAGGAAAGCGCGGGCGTGGTGGCCGCGCTGCGCCGAAAACGGAAATCCTGGGTGGACTTCATGATGCGGAACGAGCTGGGCTTGGAGAAGCCCAAGCCCAAGCGAGCGCTCGGGAGCGCCGCCACGATCGCGGTGTCCTACGTGGTGGGTGGAATGATCCCGCTCGCTCCATACATGTTGGTGGGATCCCTCACCAACGCCTTGCGCATCTCGATCTTCGTGACCATGCTGGCCCTGATCGCCTTCGGTGCCGTGAAGGCGCGCTTCACGGGTGCCAAGCCGGTGCAAAGCGCCCTGCAGACCCTTGTGGTGGGGGGTCTCGCCGCCGGCGCCGCATTCCTCATCGCCCGGCTGATCGGATGAACCCGAACTCCGGCCAGGTGGTGGCGGTGCGCGGCAGCGTGGTGGACGTGCGCTTCGAGGGCCGCCTGCCCGCCGTGCTGACGCTCCTGCGCACGGGCGCGGACAACAGCATCGCGATCGAGGTGCTGACGCAGACCGATGCGCACCATGTGCGCGGGATCGCCCTGACTCCCACCCAAGGTCTCGCCCGCGGAACCGCCGTGCTGGACACGGGCGGCCCCCTGAAGGCGCCGGTGGGGCACGCGGTGCTTTCGCGCATGCTGGACGTGTTCGGGAACACCATCGATCGCGGGCCGGCGCTCGCGGACGTCCAATGGCGTTCGGTCCACCGCGCCCCGCCGCCCCTTGAGAAGCGCTCCACCAAATCGGAGATCTTCGAGACCGGCATCAAGGTGGTGGATGTCCTGGTGCCGTTGGAGCGAGGGGGCAAGGCGGGACTGTTCGGGGGTGCGGGCGTGGGCAAGACCGTGCTCCTCACGGAGATGATCCACAACATGATCGGACACCAGGAGGGCGTCAGCATCTTCTGCGGCATCGGCGAGCGCTGCAGGGAAGGAGAGGAACTCCACCGCGACATGCTGGAAGCGGGTGTCCTCCCGAACATGGCCATGGTCTTCGGGCAGATGAACGAGCCGCCGGGCAGCCGGTTCCGGGTGGGTCATGCCGCCCTGACGTTGGCGGAATACTTCCGCGACGACGAGCATCGCGACGTCCTGCTCCTGATCGACAACATCTTCCGCTTCATCCAGGCCGGTTCCGAGGTGTCCGGACTCATGGGACAGATGCCGTCGCGGATGGGATACCAGCCCACCATGGGAACGGAACTCTCCGGTCTGGAGGAGCGCATCGCCAACACCGACACCGGCGCCATCACCTCCATCCAGGCCGTGTACGTTCCGGCCGACGACTTCACCGATCCCGCCGCCGTGCACGCCTTCTCGCACCTTTCCGCGTCCATCGTGCTTTCGCGCAAGCGCGCCGGCGAAGGCCTGTTCCCCGCCATCGATCCGTTGCAGTCCGGTTCCCGGATGGCTACGGCAGGAATCGTCGGAAAGAAGCACTACGATCTGGCGCAGGAGATCCGCAAGACCATGGCGCAATACGCGGACCTGAAGGACATCATCGCCATGCTGGGCCTGGAGCAGCTTTCGGAGGACGACCGCAAGGTGGTCGCGCGCGCGCGGCGCCTGGAACGGTTCCTGACCCAGCCCTTCTTCACCACCGAGCAGTTCACGGGACTCGCGGGGAAGCTCGTTGGACTCAAGGACTCGCTGGACGGATGCGAACGGATCCTGCGGGACGAATTCAAGGACCTGCCGGAAAGCGCCCTCTACATGATCGGAGCCATCGGCGAAGCCAAGAAGGACGCCAAACCCGACCAGCCGGCCAAGCCCGACCGGAATCCCGCATCCCCCGCGCCGCAGGCCGGGCATGCCTGACCTGATGACCCTGAAGGTCCTCCTGCCCTTCGAGATCCACTCGGAACGCAAGGAGGTTTCGCGCATCGTGGCCGAGACGCGGGAGGGATCCTACGGGTTCCTCCCGCACAGGCTCGACTGCGTCGCGGCCCTCTCCCCCGGGATCCTGGTCTTCGAAACCAAGGCGGAGGGCGAGGTGTTCCTGGCCGTGGACGAAGGCGTCATGGTCAAGGTCGGCCTGGACGTGATGGTTTCCGTGCGCCGGGCGATGGCGGGAACCGACCTCGCCCGACTCCGCGATTCGGTGGAGAAGGACTTCCGGAAGCTGGACACGCGGGAAGAGGCGGCGAGAGCCGCCATGGCGAAGTTGGAAACCGGCTTCCTGCGGCGCTTCGCGAGGCTCCACGGTGAATGAGGCCGGAACCGGGAACGCTCCCGAGGACGAGGCTTTCGCGGGAGATATCGGCTCCAAGGCCGGACGCAAGCTGGAAGCGCGTCTCCATCCCGCGGGCGTCTGGTTCGGACTGGGCATGATGGGCCTGGTCGGATGGTCGGTGGCGGTTCCCACACTGCTCGGAACCGCGCTCGGCATCTGGTTGGACCAGCACCATCCCGGGAGGCATCCCTGGACGCTGGCGCTGCTGGTGGCGGGTCTGCTGCTGGGTTGCCTGAACGCCTGGCGTTGGGTGGCGAAGGAAGACGGGGCCATGCGGAACCGGACGGAGGACGACCATGGGTGAATTCCTGGGCTACGCGTGGATCTGCGCGGCCGGAGCCGCGATCGGAATCCTCTTCTTCGGAGGTTTGTGGTGGACGGTGCGCAACGCCGTGGATCTTCCCGTTCCGGCCCTTTGGTTCCTCGGAAGTTCCATCGCGCGAACGGGGCTTGCGTTGGCCGGATTCTGGTTCCTCACCGGCGGGAACTGGCGGCGCGTCCTGGCCTGCCTGGTCGGGTTCCTCGCCGGCCGGATCGCGGTGACCTGGGCGACCCGAACCGCGGGAGAACCGGGCACGGTGCCGGTGTCCGAGGTGCGCGATGCGCCTTAGTCCCGACCAATCGATCTTCTGGCAGCACGGATTCGCGAAGATCAACGCCACCCTCGTCTTCACCTGGGGATTGATGTTCGTGCTCGCCCTGGGATCCAAGCTCGTCACTCGGAAATTGTCCTCCACCGCCGATCGGTCGCGATGGCAGAATCTCCTGGAGATCGTCGTGACGGCCATCCAGAACCAGATCCAGGAGGTGGGACTCGAGAACCCGAAGAAGTACCTGGGATTCCTGGGAACGCTGTTCCTCTTCGTGGCCGCTTCCAGCCTCTGCACCATCCTTCCGGGTTTCGAGCCACCCACCGCCTCCCTCTCCACCACCGTGGCGCTGGCGCTGTGCGTGTTCATCGCGGTGCCGTTCTTCGGGATCGCGGACCAGGGTGTCTGGCGGTACCTGAAGTCCTACGCCCAACCCACGATCGTCATGCTGCCCTTCAACGTCATCAGCGAACTTTCCCGCACCCTGGCCCTCTCGGTGCGCCTGTTCGGCAACATGATGAGCGGGGCGATGATCGTCGGGATCCTCCTGACCATCACGCCGTTCCTGTTTCCCGTCGTGATGACGGCGCTGGGTCTGCTCACGGGGATGGTGCAGGCCTACATCTTCAGCATCCTCGCGGCGGTGTACATCGCGGCGGCCACCCGCTCCCAGAAACCGCGACCGGCGGCGGCCAAATGAACACATCCAAGGAGAACCAATGGACAGCACGACCCTGATCGCCATCGCGTCGATCGTAACCGCGGGCGTCACCACCGGCATCGGATGCCTGGCGCCTGCCCTCGCGGAAGGGCGCTCGGTGGCCACTTCGCTCAGCGCGCTCGCGCAACAGCCGGACGCATCGGCCACCATCACGCGCACGTTGTTCGTGGGACTGGCCATGATCGAATCCACGGCCATCTACTGCTTCGTGGTCTCCATGATCCTGATCTTCGCGAACCCCTTCTGGAACCACGTGATCGTC
>CAYXXL010000249.1:0-5114 GCA_964469025.1 uncultured Fibrobacteria bacterium | reverse complement strand
CAGCCACGAAATCAACAAGATCCTCCCCCTTTCCGACGACCAGATCCGGCAGTTCGTGCCCGCCGAACTCGTGGCCGCGCACCGCCGGCGCGGATTCTCCACGGAGCGCCCCTTCATCCGCGGCACCGCCCAGAATCCGGACACCTACTTCCAGGGCCGCGAACGCGCCAACCCATTCTATCTCGCCATTCCCGGCATCGTGCAGAAGTGGATGGATACCTTCGCCTCCCTCACCGGTCGCCAGTACAAGCTCTACGAATACTTCGGGGCGGCGGATGCCGACCGCGTGGTGATCGTCATGGGGTCCGCGGTGGAAACCGCCCAGGAAACCGCGAAGGCCTTGAACGCCAGGGGAGAGAGGGTCGGCGTGCTCGCCGTGCGGATGTTCCGCCCCTTCGACGCGTCCCTGTTCGCGCAGGCCATCCCCCAGTCGGTGAAGCGTGTGGCGGTCCTGGACCGCACCAAGGAGCCGGGTTCCGCAGGCGAGCCCCTCTACCAGGACGTGCTCACCGCCATCTCCGAACTGGGCCGATCCTTCGAGTTGGTCACCGGTGGCCGCTACGGCCTCTCCTCCAAGGAATTCACCCCGGCCATGGCCAAGGCCGTCTTCGACGACCTGAAGGCCCCGTCGCCCAAGCGCCACTTCACGGTGGGCATCGTCGACGACCTCACCCATCTGTCCCTGGACTACGATCCCTCCTTCAACGTGGAAGACGAGAAGACCGTCCGCTGCCTGTTCTTCGGGGTCGGTTCGGATGGCACCGTGGGCGCCAACAAGAACTCCATCAAGATCATCGGCGAGGAGACGGACAACCACGCCCAGGGCTACTTCTTCTACGACTCCAAGAAGTCGGGCGGCCTCACCGTGAGCCACCTTCGCTTCGGGCCCAATCCAATCCACGCCCCCTATCTGATCGAGCACGGTCAGTTCATCGCCTGCCACGCCGACTCCTTCTTGGAGAAGGTGGAGATGTTGAAGTACGCGGCACCCGGCGCCGTGTTCCTGCTCAACACCATCTGGGACAAGGAGCAGATCTGGGACAAGCTGCCGCGCGAGGTCCAGGAACTGATCCTCAAGAAGAAGATCCGGTTCTACGTGGTGGACGCCTACAAGGTCGCCAAGGAGACCGGCATGGGCAGCCGCATCAACACCGTGATGCAGACCTGCTTCTTCGCGATCTCCGGCGTGCTTCCCAGCGACGAGGCCATCGCCCAGATCAAGAAGGCCATCAAGAAGACCTACGGCAAGCGCGGCGAAGCCGTGGTGCAGCAGAACTACCTGGCCGTGGACAAATCCGTGGAGAACCTGTTCCAGGTCTCCTACCCCGACCGCGTCACGGCCAACCATTCCCGTCCGCTGCCGGTGCCCACATCGGCCCCGGAATTCGTCCAGAACGTGATCGGACCCATGATCGCCTTCCGCGGCGACGACCTCCCCGTGAGCGCGGTGCCCGCCGACGGCACCTTCCCCTCCGGAACGACGATGTACGAGAAGCGGAACTTCGCCCTGGAGATCCCGGACTGGGATCCCTCCATCTGCATCCAGTGCAACAAGTGCGCCTTCGTCTGCCCCCACGCCGTCATCCGGCCCAAGCTGGCCGCTCCCGAATCGCTCCAGGGCGCTCCGGAAGGCTTCAAGCACGTTCCCGCCAAATTCTTCAAGGAGTACCCCGGAACGGACTACGTGCTCCAGGTGAGCCCCGAGGACTGCACGGGATGCGGCATCTGCATCGAGGCCTGCCCGGCCCGCGACAAGACCAACAGCTCGCGCCGCGCCATCAACCTCGTGCCGGTCCAGACCATCCTGGAACGCGAGAAGACCAACTGGGATTTCTTCCTGGGACTTCCCGAGGTGGACCGCACCACGGTCAATCCCAACAACGTGAAGAACACGCAGTTGCTGCAGCCGCTCTTCGAATTCTCCGGCGCCTGCGCGGGTTGCGGAGAGACCCCCTACGTCAAGCTGCTGACCCAGATGTTCGGCGACCGCGCCCACATCGCCAACGCCACCGGTTGCAGCTCCATCTACGGCGGCAACCTCCCCACCACCCCCTACACCAAGAACGCCCAGGGCCGCGGCCCGGTATGGTCCAATTCGTTGTTCGAGGACAACGCCGAATTCGGCTTGGGCTTCCGCTTGGCGCTGGACCAGAAGGAAGGCTACGCCAAGGAGCTTCTGAGGAAGTTCTCAGACGTGCTGGGAGACGAACTCGTGACCGCCATCCTGGGGGCCGACCAGAAGACGGAAAAGGGGCTGGCCGAGCAGAGGCTCCGCGTGGAGCTGGTGAAGTCCAAGCTCTCCGAAGACAAGTCTCCCGCCGCCCGCGACCTGGTGGAGCTCGCGGAAACCTTGGTGAAGCGCAGCGTATGGATCCTGGGCGGCGACGGTTGGGCCTACGACATCGGCTACGGCGGCCTGGACCATGTCCTCTCCACCGGTCGCAACGTCAACGTGCTGGTCCTGGACACCGAGGTGTATTCGAACACCGGCGGCCAGGCCTCCAAATCCACGCCCATCGGAGCCGTGGCCAAGTTCGCGGCCACCGGCAAGGGCTTTCCCAAGAAGGACCTGGGCCTCATCGCCCAGGCGTACGGATACGTGTACGTGGCACGCATCGCCATGGGCGCCAACGACGCCCAGACCGTCCGCGCCTTCCAGGAAGCGGAAGCCTACGACGGCCCCTCGCTGATCATCGCCTACAGCCACTGCATCGCGCACGGATTCGCCCTGCACAAGGGGCTGGAACAGCAGAAGCTGGCCGTCCAGTCCGGCCATTGGCCCCTGTACCGCTACAACCCCGAGCTGGTGGTGGCGGGCAACAACGGATTCCAGCTGGATTCCAAGGAACCGTCCATCGAACTGGAGAAATACGTGTACAACGAGACCCGCTACAAGATGCTGCTCGCGCAGGACAAGCCCCGGGCCGAGATGCTCCTGGGCCAGGCCAAGGCGGGCATCGCCTCGCGCTGGACCCAACTCCAGTATCTTGCAGCCCAGAACAAGGAAGCGAACTGATGGCGGATCTTTCCACGAGCTACCTGGGTCTCCCGCTCTCCAGTCCGCTGGTGGCGTCGGCCTCTCCCATCTCCAAGAAGGTGGACAACGTCCGCAAGCTGGAAGATGCGGGGATCGGCGCCGTCGTGGTCTACTCCCTGTTCGAGGAACAGATCCTCCACGAGGCCCAGGAGCGGGACCATTTCCTGACCCGGGCCAGCAACATGCACCCGGAGGCGCTGGACTATTTCCCGGACCTCGGGAACTACAACCTGGAGCCCGACCAGTATCTGTCGCACCTCGCCGCGATCCGCAAGGCCGTGAAGGTCCCGGTGATCGGAAGCCTCAACGGGACCACCCGCGGCGGCTGGACCGAATGGGCCAGGCGCATCGAGGAGACCGGGGTCGACGCCCTGGAACTCAACGTCTACTCCATCCCCGTCAACACTTCCGCCACCGGCGCCGGGGTGGAGGCGCAGGTTGTGGACCTGGTTTCGGATGTCGCTTCCAAGGTGGGGATTCCCCTGGCCGTGAAGCTCTCCCCGTTCTATTCGTCCATCCCGAACATGGTGCGGCGTCTGGGCGATTCCGGGGCCAAGGCCGTGGTGCTCTTCAACCGCTTCCTGCAGCCCGACCTGGACCCGGAGAATCTCGCGGTGCTCTCCGCGGCCCGCCTCTCGGATTCGGGGGACCTGGCCCTGCCGCTTCGCTGGACCGCCATCCTCTTCGGCAAGGTGGTCCCCGAAATCGCCCTTTCGGGAGGTGTCCACACCGGTCGCGACCTGCTCAAGTCGCTGCTGGCCGGTGCCCAGGTGGGCCAGATGGCCAGCGAGATCCTGTCCGGCGGCACCCATCGGGTGGGCGAAGTCCTGCGCGAACTGGGGGCATGGATGGACGAGAACGAATACCTTTCGGTGGACCAGCTCCGCGGCTCCATGAGCCAGCGCAAGGTGGTGGATTCCGCCGCCTTCGAGCGCGCCCAGTACATGCGCGCGCTCGTCTCCCTCGACGACCGATTCATCTGAATTCCTAGGAGACAGAAAATGACTGCGGTGAAGTTCAACCAGACGGTGCTGCGCGACGGACACCAGTCCCTGGCCGCGACGCGCATGAAGACCTCCCAGATGCTCCCGGTCGTGGGCAAGCTCGACGACATGGGCTTCAACGCCCTGGAGACCTGGGGTGGAGCCATCATCGACTCCTGCCTGCGGTACCTGGCCGAGAATCCCTTCGACCGCCTGCGCGCGATCAAGAAGCTCTCGCCCAAGACCCCCCACCAGATGCTTCTGCGCGGCCAGAACATCGTGCAGTACACCGCCTTTCCCGACGACGTGGTGCGCGCCTTCGTGAAGTGCAGCATCGACGCCGGGATGACCAACCTGCGCATCTTCGACGCGCTCAACGACACGCGCAACCTCAAGACGGCCATCCAGGCCACCAAGGAGTTCGGCGGCCACGCCCAGGGCGCCCTGTCCTACACCGTTTCGCCTGTCCACACCGTGGAAGCGTTCGTGCAGATGGCCGTCGAACTCGAGGAGATGGGTGCGGACTCCGTCTGCATCAAGGACATGGCAGGTTTGCTCATCGCCCCCGTCGCCTACGACCTGGTCAAGGCCATCAAGGCCGTGGTGAAGGTCCCGGTGTCGCTGCACAGCCACAACACCGCGGGTCTCGCCAACACGGCCTACTACGCCGCCGTCACCGCTGGCGTGGACCTCCTGGACTGCTCCATCGCCCCGTTCGCCAACGGCACCGGCCAACCCGACACCCTCCTGATGCAGGAGATGCTCCAGGGCTCCGGCCGCGAGCCGTCGTACAGCAAGTCGGACCTCTTCGAACTCATGAAGTACTTCGAAGGCGTCTACAAGGAGCTGGCCGCCTACACCAGTCCGGACAACGAGCGGACGGACGTCGGAATCCTGCGCTACCAGGTTCCCGGCGGCATGATGTCCAACTTCCTGAACCAGCTCAAGGAGCAGGGCATGGGCGACAAGGTGGCCGAGGTCATGGACGAGATGACCTACGTCCGCAAGTGCCTGGGTTGGATCCCGCTGGTGACACCCACGTCCCAGATCGTGGGCACCCAGGCCATGATGAACGTCAAGATGGGCCGCTGGAA
>CAYXXL010000248.1:0-5116 GCA_964469025.1 uncultured Fibrobacteria bacterium | reverse complement strand
ACCCGCACCACGGAAACCGTCACCAGCAGGAAGGCGAAGGCCATGTAGAGGACGGGACGCCAGTGTCGGCTCGGCTTCTCGCCGGAAAGCTCGGCTTCCGTGGTGTAGCGGATGAGCCCCTTCTCCTTGCCCACCTTGAGCATCATGTCGTCGCAGGCGTCGATGCAGGCGGTGCACCCGATGCACTCCAGTTGAAGACCGTCGCGGATGTCGATCCCCGTGGGACACACCTGGACGCAGCGCGTGCAGGCCACGCAATCGCCCGCGCCCTGCGTTCCCAGCCTTCCGCGGGGTTCGCCGCGCTTCTGGTCGTAGCCCACGATCAGGGTCTTGGGGTCCAGGAGCACTCCCTGGAGTCGTCCGTACGGACAGACGATCAGGCAGGTCTGCTCGCGGAACCACCCGAAGTCGAATAGGAAGGCCGCTCCCACCCCGGCGATCGCCAGGAACATCGCCACGTGCTGGAGGGGATCGCGGAAGGCCTGGAGGAGGGAATGTCCCGACACGACCCAGCCCACGCAGTTGGCGGCCATCAGCAGCGAGACGGCGGCGAAGGCCGCCCATTTCGCCGTCTTGCGCAGGATCTTTGCGCCGGAGATGGAACCCTCGTCCCGCTGGCGCCGCAGGTTGGCCCTGCCTTCGATCAACTGCTCGATGGGTCGGAAGATCATCTCCAGCCAGGTGCTGTGGGGGCAGAACCAACCGCAGAAGACCCGACCGCCCCAGGCCGTGAGGGCGTAGACGCCGATGATCGCCCCCAGCACCGCGGTGATGAACATCCCCAGTTCGTGGGCCCAGAAGACGGTCCCGAAGAGGACGAGCTTCCGCGAGAAGACGTCCACCTGCACCAGCGGGAGTCCGTGCAGGGTGATCCACGGGCAGGCCGCGAAGAACGCGAGCAGACCCACGGCCAGCGCCTGCCGGCGACGGCGCCACAGGCCGTCGATGATCTCGGCGTAGACCCAGTTCCTGTTCCCCTGGCCGTCGATGGTGCGAAGGGAGTCTCGGAATGTGCCTTTGGGCTCTTTCATCTCGTCTCCTGTGCGGGGGGCGTTCCCCCCCGCCGTTCCGGCCCTAGAGCGTGTCGAAGACCCCTTGGGGCGGCTTCGGATTGGCCGGATGCGTGCCGTGCAGGCTCTTGACGAAGATGGCCAGGGTCTTGATCTGGTCGTCGTCGAACTGGTTTCCCCAGGTCGGCATTCCCTTGGAGGGGACGCCGTTCTGGATCGTCATCGCCACCGAGTCGATGCGGCCCCCGTGCAGCCAGAAATCGTCGGTGAGGTTGGGTCCGATGTTCCCCGCTCCGCCCGCGGCGTGGCAGGCGACGCAGTTGGATTCGAACAGCTTGCGACCGGCCGCGAGCCTGTCCTTGTCCTGCCGCAACGCCGTCATCTCCGCGAAGACGAAGGGCGGTCGCAGGGCCCGGATGCTGTCCTGGCGGTAGCGCATCGCGTGGATCTCCGCCTGGAACCTGTCCTGCGGCGAAGGGATGTGCACCAGGAAGTCGGTGTGCATCAGGACCATGTAGCCGATCGCGAACACGATGCTCGCGTAGGCGATGGACTTCCACCAGTTGGGAAGCGGATTGTCGTCCTCGGAAATGCCGTCGAACTGCTTGTCCTGGATGGGCAGGGACTCGTCATGGCTCATCTTTGGGGGCCTCGTCGAAGGAAGTCTTGGCTTTGGGAGCCTCGTCGAAGGGGATCTGGGATTCCTTTTCGTAGAGCCTGCGACCTCTTTGCCGGTACACCCAGACGAGAAGCCCGACGAAGAAGCCGAAGAAGAGGATCAGCCCGATCTTGGGGAAGATCATGAGGTCCATGGCCTGGCCGGTCATTGGGGCGCTTCCTTCTTGATGTCGGTGCCCAGCCGCTGGAGGTATGCGATCAGCGCCACGATCTCCTTGTCCTTGACGGATTCCGGCACGTTCCCCTGGTCCTTGAGGACGGCGGCGACCTCGGCGGCCTGACGGTCGCGCCGGACATCGGCGGAATCCACGTCCTCCTTCGAATAGGGCACTCCCAGCGTCCGCATGGCCTGGATCTTGGCCTTGGTGAGGCCGGTGTCCAGCTTGTTGGTCAGGAGCCACTTGAAGACCGGCATGATGGATTTGGAGGAGATGTCGCGCGGATTGCGCATGTGCCGGTAGTGCCACAGATCCGGGTACTTGCCGCCCACGCGGGCCAGGTCGGGTCCGGTGCGCTTGGAGCCCCACTGGAACGGGTGGTCGTACACCGATTCGCCGGGTCGGCTGGGGGGTCCGTACCGGAGGTACTCGTCCTTGAACGGGCGCACCATCTGGGAATGGCAGAGGTAGCAGCCTTCCCGGACGTAGATGTCGCGGCCTTCCAGTTCCAGCGGGGTGTAGGGCTTGACGGAGGCGATGAGCGGGACGTTGTCCCGGATGTAGAAGGTCGGGACCAGCTCCACCAGGGATCCGACGGAGATGACCGCCAGCGCCAGCGCCGTGAGCACCATCGGCTTGGATTCCAGGATGTGGTGGAGCTTGTTGACGACACCCGTCATGTCCTTCTGGCGGGTGGCCTCCTCGAGGTCGTCCGTCAGGCGGGAGGGAACGAACCGCACCGGCACCAGCACCGTCTCGTCCACGGGCGTCGGGGCCGACTTCATGGTCTTCCAGAAATTGACGACCGCCAGGCACACGCCCGAGAAGTAGAGGAGGCCTCCGAAGAGGCGCATGTAGTAGTAGGGTTCGATGGCCGCCACGGTCTGCACGAAATCGGGGTAGAGCAGCTTGCCCTCGGGAGTCACCGCCTGGAGCATCAGCGCCTGGGTGATGCCCGCGATCCACATGGACACGATGTACACCACGATTCCCACGGTCCCGAGCCAGAAGTGGGTGGTGGCCATCCTGTCGGAGTACAGCTTCACGCCGTAGAGCTTTGGAGCCAGCCAGTAGAGTGCGCCGAAGGTCATGAATCCCACCCAGCCCAACGTGCCGGAATGGACGTGGCCGATGGTCCAGTCCGTGTAGTGCGAGATCGCGTTCACCGACTTGATGGCCATGAGCGGGCCTTCGAAGGTCGCCATGCCGTAGAAGGTGACGGCCGTCACCAGGAACTTCAGGACGTGGTCCTTGCGCACCTTGTCCCAGGCCCCGCGAAGGGTCAGGAGGCCGTTGATCATGCCTCCCCAGGAAGGCATCCAGAGCATGATGGAAAACACCATTCCCAGCGATTGCGCCCAGCCCGGAAGGGCCGTGTAGTGGAGGTGGTGGGGGCCCGCCCAGATGTAAACGAAGATCAGCGACCAGAAATGGACGATGGACAGCCGGTAGGAATAGATGGGCCGGTTCACCGCCTTGGGGATGAAGTAGTACATCATGCCCAGGAACGGGGTGGTGAGGATGAAGGCCACCGCGTTGTGGCCGTACCACCACTGCACCAGGGCGTCCTGGGTTCCCGAGAACATCGAGTAGCTCTTGAGGAACGAGACGGGGATGAAGAAGGACTCCACGATGTGCAGCGCCGCAACGGTGATGATGGAGGCGGAATAGAACCAGATCGAGACGTAGAGGTGCTTCTCGCGGCGGCGCAGCAGGGTCCCGAAGTAGTTGACGGCGAACACCACCCAGACGACGGTGATGGCGAGCTTGATGGGCCATTCGAGTTCGCCGTATTCCTTGCCGAAGGTCAATCCCTGCGGGAAGGTGAGCGCGGCGCACACGATGATGGCCTGCCAGCCCCAGAAATGGATCTGGGAGAGGACGTCCGAGTAGAGCCTCGCCTTCACCAGCCGCTGGGTGCTGTAGTAGGCGGCCGTGAAGAACGCGTTGCAGGCGAAGCCGAAGATGACCCCGTTGGTGTGCAGCGGACGGATGCGCCCGAAGGTGATGTAGGGGATCCCCATGTTGACCCGCCAGTTGGCGAGCTCGGAGGCGATGAGGATCCCGACGAGCATGCCGACGAAACCCCAGAGGACCGTGGCCCAGAAGAACTGCCGGACGACCTTGTCGTTGTAGGTCAGTCGTTCGAGACCGGTGTTCTGTTCTGGCTGGGACACTGAGCACTCCTTGAACGTTCGGGAATTGGAGCCCAGTATCCGACATTCCATTTCGGGTGTCCAGGACTCCGGCGTTTCCCGGATCGCCCACCAACCTACCTAAGTGGGATCGTCCATGTCAATGAGTATGAAACTCAAGATTCACACCAGCCGCGCCTTGATTCCTTCCGCCCAGCTTTGGGCCAAGGGCCGCTGCCCGTAGACGGAACCGTCCACGCGAAGCGAGGGCATGGCCAGAGTCGCTCCTCTCGCCACCAGTTCGTTCTCGAGCACGTCCACGGCCCTGCAGAAATGGGGATAGCTGTGCGAGCCCGGTCCGAACACCGCCGCCAGGATCCCGTCCAGGCGAAGATCGCCCAGCGCCTCCCGGAACCTTTGGAAATCCCGCTGCAGGCAACCGTTCTCCCAAGTGGAGCATCCCAGCACGAGGACCGGATACTGCGAGATCTCCTCGACCTTGGTGCGCAGGACGTTCTTGGCTTCCACATCCACACCCGCAATCCCCAGTCCCTTCTTCACGGCACCGGCCAGGATGCGGGTCGTTCCCGTCGTGCTACCGAACACCAGCAACCCGCGTATGGAATCCATGGATGGAATCTGCTGACCTCGGGGCCCGCGGACAAGTCCGGGGATGTTTCGATCGCGGACACGGCGATCCGTCTATCGCGATTGGACGGATTCCGCCCTACGCAAGTTCCCTGGGAAGGGGGAAATGCACGTTTTCCTCGACTCCGGTCCAGGTCTCCACCTGGGATCCGGGATGCAGGGACTGGATCCGTTCCACAAGCCCCTGGACCAGGGATTCCGGGGCCGAGGCTCCGGACGTGATCCCGATGGTTTCGGCTTCCGCGAACCAGGCGGGATCGGCTTCCTCGGCGGAATCGAGGAGGAAGCTCGGGATCCCGAGTTTTTCCCCGAGTTCCCGCAGGCGGTTGGTGTTGGAGCTCGTGCGCGATCCGATCACCAGGAGGACGTCCACTTCCGGGGCCATCTGGCGGACGGCGGCCTGCCGGTTCGTGGTCGCGTAGCAGAGATCTCCGCGGACCGGCCCCTGGATGTTGGGAAAGCGACGGACCAGTTCCTCGATGATCCC
>CAYXXL010000247.1:0-5120 GCA_964469025.1 uncultured Fibrobacteria bacterium | reverse complement strand
CGTGGCGGTGCGCGCTTGGATGCCGAACCGGTCCACCATCTACTGTTCGGAGAGCCAATCTTCCGGGTCCTGTGGGGCACGACAAGGTTTGTCCAGCAACATCCAAAGCGCCCAAACGGGATCCTCCACGCGCAGGAACCACCCGGCTTTCCCTCCCGCGAGGGCCATCCGTTCCCAGGATCGCTCCTGTCCCGCGTCGCCCACGACCACCCCCGCCCGGCAGGCTCCGATCTGCATCGGAGAGGCCCGGCGCGGCAGGACGGCGACATCTCCGGGCCCGGCCGATTCGAACGGAGCCAACCAAGCGGGATCCCGCAATGCCGGGTCGCCCCGTTTTTCCAGATCCGCCCGCAGGAACACCTGGAGTTCCGGCAAGGTCAAGGACAAGGGGAGCGCCATGCTCCCTCCACCCTCAGGGTTTGGTGGGGGCGAAGGAAGGTGAAGGCGCGACCACAGGCGAGTTGGAGGTCGAGGTCGACGGCGAGGTCGACGGGGCTCCGATTCCGGCTCCGGTCGGCGGGAGGGCCTGTGCGCCGGGTCCGGTGGTCGGGAGCGGTTCCGGCGCGTTCATCGAGTTGTAGTCGGCATTCAGGCGGTCGAGGACCTTGGGGGTGATGTCGTATTCTTCCTTGGCGGAGTAGAACACCGCGCCGGACGCCTTGTCGAACACGAAGTCGAAGCCCTCGGCCTTGGCCACGACCTGGACGACCCCTCGGATCTTCTGGACGATGGGCGCTGTGAACCTTTCGTTCTCCTGGACCACGCGGCCATCCTTCCCGTAGAGGCTCTGCGCCAGCTTCTGCAGGTCGGCCTGCTTGGAGATGAACTCGGCCTGGAGTTCCTTCTTCTTCTCCTCCGACAGCATCAGGCTCTGCTTCTCGAACCTGTCCTTGAGGGTGGCCAATTCCTTCTGCTTGTCGGCCACTTCCTGCTCCCAGGCGGCCACCTGCTTGTCGTACTTGTCCTGGCTTTCCTTGGTGCCCTTGTATCCGTCGAACAGCGCCTTGGAGTCGACCACGGCGATGCGCGGAATGGCGTCCGCGGCGAAGGCCGCGAAAGGAAGGAGGGCGGCGAGAAGGAGTGACCGCATGGTGGACCTCTCAGAACGGTTGTTCGATGGTGAAGTTGGGATGCATGCCAGGGTTGGGTTCGGATTCGCCGTTGGGTCCTTCCGCAGGGTCCAGGCCCCAGGCGAAGTCGAAGCCGAGCACGCCCATCATGGGGATCTGCAACCGGAAACCGAATCCCCAGTCGCGCTTGAGATTGCCCAGGTCGATTTCTTCGAACGGATTGGGAAGACTCAGAACGGTCCTGTCGACATTCGCCCTCAAGGCCTTCCCGTAGACGTTTCCGGCATCCATGAATCCGATCAGGTAAAATAGCTGGTCGGCCACGGGGTACCGCACCTCGGCGGTGGTGGAGACGTAGGACCGCCCCACCCGGTACAACCCGATGGACGCTGCGTCGTAACCGCGGAGCTTGCCTTGGTACCCCAGCAGGCCTCCCTCGCGGTAGAGGTCGTTGGTCTGGAGGATGGGCCCGCCCATGATGCCGCCCTGCATCTCCACGTCCAGCACGATCTTGTTCGTGGTGGGGAACCACCACTTGGCCAAGGCGCTGCCCTGGTTGTAGTCGAAATCCCCTCCGAAGGGCCCTCCCACCTTGCGGTAGGTGACCTGGAAGGTGGATCCGCTGGTGGGGAACATGGGAAGATCCTTGTCGTCCCGGGTCAGGGTCAAGGAAACCGAGCTTTCCAGACCGTCCGTCCGCAGGATGCCCGTCTTGTCGGAATTGACGCCGTCGTACTGGTTGAGTGAGAATCCGTAGCCGGCTCCTCCCGAGAAATAGTCGTCGGGCCAGGTGAGCCTGCGGCCCAGATTCACGTCGAACCCCGTGGAGACGTAGTTGTAGGTGGTGTCGTACTGGTCCTTCTGGTGGGTCCAGAACACGTCCACCCCCACCTTGGTGGGCGTGTCCATCAGCCAGGGTTCGGTGAACCCGAGCCGGGTGCTCTTCTTGTACTGGCCATATTCCAGGTTGGTGCTCACCAACCTGCCGGTTCCCATCACATTCGGGATCTGGAGGCCCAAGGTTCCCACGAAGCCGTCGCTCTGGCTGTAGGCGCCTCCGGCGGAGAAGGTGCCCGTGCCCTTCTCCTTTTCCTGGACCTTGAACACCAGGTTCACCACACCCTCCTGGTCGGTGGGCTGGATGTCCGGGAGCACGTTGTCGAAGAAATTCAGGGCCATGACCTCGCGGTAGGAGCGCATCAGCAGGCTCTGCCGGAAGAGGTCTCCGGGGAAAAGGCGAAGTTCGCGGCGGATGACCTTGTCCCGGGTCTTCGTGTTGCCCTCCACGATCACCTCGCCCACCGTGGCCGGCATTCCCTCCTTGATCATGTAGAGCATGTCCACGATGGAGTCGCGGTAGGTCTTGACCGGATTGATCTGCGCGAAGATGCGGCCCTCCTCGCGGTAGGCCATTTGGAGGTTCTGCTCCTCGGCGTCCAGCTTCTTCTGGTTGAGCACGTCGCCGGAATCCAGGGTGGTCTGGGCCAGGAGTTGCCGTTCCGTGAGGACATCCTCCCCTTGGAAGGCGACGCGTCCGCGGTAGTAGCGGCGACCCTCGTGGATCACCAGACGGATGTCCAGGCGGAGGCTGTCCGGTCGGTAGGAGACGGAGTTGGAATCGACCGTCGCGTCCAGGTAGCCCTTTTCGCGGTAGAGGTCGCGGATCTTCTGCATGTCTTGCAGCAAGGTGTCCTGGTCGTATTCGCCGGTGCGCCACCACCGCTTTTCCTTGGTGACCATGGCCCCCAGCAGCTTCTTGCGCGAAATCCGCCCGTTGCCCACGAACACGATGTGGCCCACGCGCACCTTCTTCTTTTCCTGGATCTTCCAGGTGAGCGGCACCTTCCCGGTCAAGGAGTCCATGGAACCGAGCTGGTCGGCGACCACCGCCCGCAAATAGCCCTTGTCGCGGTAGAGCTTGAGCATGGCCTGCCGGTCCTTCTCGATGTTGGACTGGGAAAGCAGGCTGCCGTCCTGGATATGGGCACCTTCCTTCAGGTCCTTCACGGAAAGTTCGTCGTTCCCCGTGAACTTCACGTAGCCGCACAGGGGAACCTCCCGCACCTTCACGTCCACGTCCACGGTGCCATCCACCGGTCCCGGACTGTAGTCCACGGACGCGTCGGACAGGAGTCCGGTGCCCATCAGCGTCCGGATGCTCTCGCGCTGGCGGTCGATCAGACCCTCGTACCCCAGGGAGTCGCCCTCCGCCAGGCGCAGGGCTCCCTTCAGGACCGCGAGATCGACGGTGTGGTTGCCCTCGATCTGGACCTTCTCGACCCTCCATGTGGCGGTCGTGTCTGGTACGGGAGGCGGCAAGGAGGCCGAAGTTGAGTCTGTGCCCGCCTCGGCGGCGGCGGCCATGGCCCAAGCGAGGACCATGGCGATCAGGACGCGCATGCAGTGGCCATTCATGGTTCGAGAAGCGGAGAAACTAGTCAGCCGGAAAGCGTCGGACCAGGGTCACGGGCGGATCGCGGGCTCGAAGGAGAGCTTTTCCCCATCGCTCCCGATCCGAATGGTGTCTCCTTCGGAGAACTTGCCGCGCAGGAAATCCTCGGCCAGGGCGTCTTCCACCAGCCTTTGGATGGAGCGGCGCAACGGCCGGGCCCCCAGCAGCGGATCGAAGCTCTTCTCCACCAGGAACTGCTTGGCGTCCTCGGAGGGCTCCAGCGTGACCCTGCGCTCGGCGAGCCTCGCCTGCACTTCCCCGAGCTGGATCTCGATGATCTTCTCGAGATCGGCGTGGGTGAGGGGATGGAACACGATGGTTTCGTCGACGCGATTGAGGAACTCCGGGTTGAAGGTCCGCTTGACCTCGTCCATCACGCCCCGCTCCATGCGTTCGTAGTCCGACTTGCCCTCGCCCAGCGAGAAGCCCAGCCCTCCGCGCTTGATCTCCCGCGCTCCGAGATTGGAGGTCATGATGATGACGGTGTTGCGGAAGTTGATCTTGCGACCGAAGCTGTCCGTGAGATGACCGTCGTCCAGGATCTGGAGGAGCATGTTGAAGACGTCCGGGTGGGCCTCCTCGATCTCGTCCAGGAGCACCACGGCGTAGGGTTTCTTGCGGATCTTCTCGGTGAGCTGACCGCCCTCCTCGTAGCCCACGTATCCCGGAGGCGCGCCCACCAGGCGGCTGACCGCGAACTTCTCCATGTATTCGCTCATGTCGATGCGCACCAGGGCATCCTGCGTCTTGAACAGGACGTCGGAAAGGGCTTTGCACAGCTCCGTCTTGCCGACTCCGGTGGGACCCAGGAACATGAACGATCCGATGGGCCTGCGGTTGTTGTGGAAACCGGCTCGGCTGCGTCGGATGGCCTTGGCCACCACTTCGATGGCCCGCTCCTGCCCGACCACCCGCTTGTGCAGGGCCATTTCCAGGCCCAGGAGGTTCAGCCCCTCGGCGGCGTCGACCTTGGTGATGGGGATGCCGGTCATCTTGGAGACGACGCCGGTGATCACCTCCTCGTCCACTTCCAGGCGCTCGGTGCCCTTCTCCTCCTTCCACTGGATCTTGGATTGGGCCAAGGCTTCCTGGAGTTTTTCCTGCTGGTCGCGAAAGCGCGCGGCGGCCTCGTAGTCCTGGTCGGCGACGGCCTGTTCCTTCTTCTGGATGACTTCGGTGACCTGGTCTTCCATCTCGCGGATGGCGGGGGGCACCGTCAGGGCCGAGAGCCGGATCCGGGCGCCCGCCTCGTCGATGATGTCGATGGCCTTGTCCGGCAGGAACCGGTTGTTCATGTACCGCTCGGAAAGCGTCACCGCGGCCTGGATCGCCTCCTGGGTGTAGAAGACCTTGTGGTGCTTCTCGTAGCGTTCCTTGAGTCCCTTGAGGATCTCGACCGTCTCCGCGGCGGAAGGGGGATCGATGGTGATGGTCTGGAAGCGCCGCTCCAGCGCGCCGTCCTTCTCGATGTGCTTGCGGTATTCGTCGAAGGTGGTGGCGCCGATGCATTGGAGCTCGCCCCGGGCCAGCGCCGGCTTGAAGATGTTGGACGCGTCCAGGCTGCCCTCCGACCCGCCCGCGCCGACGATGGTGTGGAT
>CAYXXL010000246.1:0-5136 GCA_964469025.1 uncultured Fibrobacteria bacterium | reverse complement strand
CATGGTGATGACAGCTTATGTCAAGATTTTACCCACACGAAAACGGGAAGAGCCAAATTATTCTTTCCAAACCGGAATAGACTCAGTGACTGTCGGCCCCTTGATCAAGTCGCGGTTCCAGGCCAGTGTCCGATGCGTCGCCAACTAGGTGTGACCTGAAGGAAATCACGAGCGCGGTTGCATGGCAATGCTTGTGAGTTTCATGTTACCCCCTTTGCGGTTCTTTATCTTGATAAGTGCGGGTGTGGTGAGCGGGCAGGAAATACGATGCGGTGCAAGAACCCTCCAGTAGGATTCGCAGGGGCTGAACGAGAGTGACATCTCCGGCGAAGAGTCGAATTCATGCGTAGGCTTCGGAAATCCAGTTTTTTGGTTGACCCGAATTCGGTTGCGAACACCTCCCGTGCGCAAGCACCATTTCATGTAACTTGGACCCGAATCATGCCCATCTCCAGGATCATCGTCTTCCTTGTGGTCGTCCAGGGTGCGCTGCTCCTGGTCCACTGGTATGTGGGTGCCCGCATCGCCGCGGCGATCGGTACTTCGGGGATGGGACAATCGATCCTTTGGGCGGTCGTGGCGCTTCTGTACCTCGCCGTTCCCGCGGCCTTCATTTTGGCGAGATCCACCCGGTTCGGGATGCTTGGCGACGTCCTGACATGGATCGGCTATGCCTGGATGGGTACCCTCTTCCTTCTCCTGATGGGCGCCCTGACCGCCGATCTTTTCGGCCTCCTCATTCGCGTCGTGGGTTGGGCGATTGGTCGGGATCTGTCCACGGTCGTCCGTGGAGTCCATGTCGCCGGGTTGGTGGTGGCGGCGATGGCTGCCGGGTACGGGATCCGCGAGGCGCTGCTGCCACCGGAAATCCATTCGATCGAGGTGGACATTCCAGGACTTCCCGCAGCTTTCGACGGCTACCGGATCGCGCAGGTCACCGACACCCACATCGGCCGCATCCTCGGGCGATCCTGGGCCGCCGACCTCGCAAGGAGGGTCGATTCGGCCGCGCCGGACCTTGTCGTGCACACCGGTGACCTCGTGGACGGCACCGTGGAAGGAATGGGTTCGGCGGTCGAACCGCTTGCCCGCATGCACGGCCGGGACGGGACCTATTTCGTCACCGGGAACCACGAAGCCTATTCGGGAATCGCGCCCTGGATCCGCTTCGTCCAGAACATGGGCTGGACGGTGCTTTCCAACCGCCATGTTCTCATCCACCGGGGAGGATCGACGCTTTGCCTCGCGGGGGTCACCGACGCCCACGAAGGCGGGTCGCCCGGAGGATCGGCCCCGGATCCACGCACCGCTCTCGCTGGAGTTCCCACCGGTGTTCCCGTGGTGCTGCTCGCCCATCAACCGAGGCAGGCTCTCCAAGCCCAGCACATGGGGGTGTCGTTGCAGCTCTCCGGCCACACCCACGGCGGTCAGCTCTGGCCCTTCCACTATTTCGTGCGCCTCCAACAGCCCACGGTCTCCGGGTTCGCGCTGGTCGGGGATGTTCCCGTCTTCACCAGCAGGGGTGCCGGATTCTGGGGACCGCCCATGAGGCTTTTCGCTCCGCCCGAGGTGCCGATCCTGGTCCTGCGCCGACCCGCCTGAAGGCGCATTCGAGGAGCAGCCTACCGGTCGATCAGCACTTTTTCCACATGGCTTCCTGCCGGGCCAAGAGCGCGCAGCATGTAGACTCCAGGGGCCACCTTCCCGTAGGGAAGGAAGGCGACCGGCGCCTCGGAGAGGGGAATCGACTGTCCATTCGTCCGGATCAGGGACAATTCGTCGCAGACCTCGGTGCAGCGGAATGTGATCCCCCGGGGCGAACGCAGGATCTGCAGCCATGGCGAATTCGCCTCGGGAGCGGCATTCCGGATCGAGGTTGTCGCATTGGTGGTGACCCGCACGACGGCGCACTCGTGCGAAGCCACGTTCCTTGAATACGAATCGGTGAAGGACCCATCGCCGGACGCCCCGATGATGTCGGATTTTGCCCACAAGTCCCGCAACCAGGCACGGGTGGAGGAAGCGATCCCAATCTGGTGCCAATCGACGCTCATCCGGGCGGGAGCGTCGGTGCGGTTGTACAAGCCCACCGCCCAGGAATTGTCGCGCAGCGGCTTGACCCAGACATCGTAGCCGTCGGAACTTTTCACCCGTTTTCCCTGGATTCCGAGGGAATCCTGGTCCACCGCGATCATTTCCGCGTTGAGCAGGATCCTTTTGGTCGCCTCCGTCATGTTCGATGGATCGTTGCCAAGCAGCAGCGGGGCGGCCATGAGACACCATAGACTGAAATGGGAGCGGTATTCCAAATCGGTGCAACCCGGACCCATCCACCAGCTCTGCCCATGGAGGCCGACGAGAAGGATGTCCGGGTCGTTCCAATGTCCGGGCCCCGAACTCGATTCCAATCCCGCCATGCTGTCCACGATGTCGTTGAATCCCCAGCCTCCGTACAAGGCGCCATCCCACTGGTCCTTGATGTCCATTTCCACGCGCCACATGTTCGCGTACTTCGCCGCCCAAGTCCAAGGGGCCGATGTTCCGTGGTCGCACATGCTGAACAGGATCGGACGCCCCGTTTTCTTCAACTCGTTGGACATCCTGATGTTTTCGGGCTTGGGGTCCCGCGCGGAATCTCCGTCGTTCCTGTAGTCGTACTTCAGCAGATCGAATCCGTAGGAAGCGATGGTTCTGGCATCCTTCTCCTCGTGGCCAAGGCTGCCCGGCAGATCCTCGAACGTGGTGGGCCCGTCGCAGAGGTAGGTGCCGGCCTTCATCCCTCTGGCATGGATGTAGTCGGTCAAGGCCTTCATTCCGTCCGGGTACTGGGAGGTGTCGGTCTGGATGTTCCCGTCGCTGTCCCGGTCCGGCTCCATCCAACCGTCGTCGAGGTTGACGTAGACGTAACCGGCGTCGCGCAGTCCGCTGGAAACCATGCTGTCCACGATCGCCTTCACCTGGGATTCCGTCGTCAGCCCACGGAACCAATTGAAGTTGTTCCACCCCATCGGAGGCGTTTTGGCCAATCCGTTGTAATCCGCAGAGCTCGCAAGAGGGGAACAAATCGCGATGGCGGCGGAGATGCAGACCAGATTCAGCCCGATCTTGGGGGAAGCATTCGAGGGACGCACGGAATCTCCTAGGCAGGACAGAGACGAAACATAATGCGTGGAGTAGCACCCAGCCAGTCGATTCACGCCCACCTTCAACACCGCCAGCGACCAACCGAAGGGGGAAATCCGGAAATTTCTTTCCTTGAATCCGTGGTCCGGAAACCATAGAATCGGTCCCGTGGACGGTTCCAAACCACTTCTGCTCCTCCTGCTCGCCTTCTCGTCATCGGCGCATGGCCAAGGTGTCGGCACATCCGCTCGGGATTTCCGCCCAACCGCCGAAGAACGCACCCGCCTCGCGCGTGGCTACGAGAAAACCGTCCACAATGCGTTGTCCCGCTACTTCGCCGACAACACCTTCCTGGTCCGGGCCCACGTCGACATCGACGACCCGGACGAAGACGCGGACATTTCGTCCGGAATTTCCGGACCCGCCTTGCCGGGACTCCCCTACCAGCCTTTCCAGGTGCAGCTTCCCGGAGGTGCCCCCGACGAACGCCTGCGCTCGGTGGAATTGGACGTGCTCGTGGACACCGCCTATACCCAGAGGGACCGGGACTTCATCCAGTACCTCGTGGCGCTTTCCGCGAACCTCGACACCACCCGCGGCGACGAACTGCACGTCGGTCGCGCCGTGTTTCCGCGCGACGACCGCTCCTTCCGCAAAGCTCCAACGGCTCCGGATTCGATGGCCAGGGTCCCGGAGCGCGCTCCCGACTCCGTCCGAGCCGCTCCTCCGCAAAGCCTGCGCGAGGACTTCCTGGAACGCCTCATCTGGATTCTCCCCCTGGTCGTGGTCGGCCTCTTCCTCCTCGCCGCCCTCTGGCTTCTGCGCCGGCCTGCGATGCGCCGCCTGCCTGCGGCCGTGCGTTCCCGACTTCGGAAAGCCCCCCAGGAGGAAGAGGAGGATTCTCCCTCCCAGGGTCCCGTGGACGACCCGCCCCGTCAGCGGGATGTGTCCGGCCACGCACCCGCGCCGACCAACGGTGGCACGAACGGTTCGGACCACTCGACGCTTCGACCCTTCCTTGTCAACGCCTTCGTGGGGGAGCCCCGGGTCTGCGGACAGATCCTGCGAAGCTGGCTGGACCGCGATCCCGTCCAGGGTCTCAGGGACACGGGACTGCTTCTGGCCGGGGGTAGTTCCAAGCTCCTGGAACTGGTCCGCGAGAGCGTCGGGGAGGATCGGGCGAGGGTCCTCGAGGCGAAGCTGTCCGCGGGCGAAGAACTGGTGGAAAGCGAATTCACCGCCGTCGCCCTGGAATTCCGGAGGGAATTCCGGAACGTCTCCCTGCGCCGGGACGACTCCCGCGACGGGGACCTGTTCGGATTCCTGGAGCAGCTGAACGAAGGCCAGATCCTGCACATCCTCAAGGACGAGCCCCTGGGGATCTCCGGCTTCGCGCTCGCGCAGGTCTCGCCGGCCAAGGCCGGGAGCATCCTCCAGAAACTGGACGGGCCCAACCGTGCACGTCTGATGTACGCCATCGGCAATGTCACCCAGGTCCCCCACGACGCCTACAAGCAGGTCGCAGACCGGCTCTCGCTGAAGGCCATGGAAGTGGCCAACATGAAATTCGTCGCGGCGGACGGGGTGGAAAGCCTGGTGAACCTCATCGAGAACCTTCCCGTGGACCAGCAGTTCCCCTACATCCATTCGCTTTCGGAAGTCGATCTCAACCTCGCCAAGAAGGTGCGAGCCCGCACCATCACCTTCCCCGAGATTTCCGGGCTGTCCGACAAGTTTCTCTCGGGACGCTTGCAGGCGGTGGATCCCGACACGCTCGCCTTGTTGCTGCCCCGGCTGGACCAGGAACTGCGCGCGCGTTTCCTTTCGCTTTTGCCGGAGCGCATGCGTCTGCTCCTGGAGTCGGCGATGGAAACGCGAAAGGGGGCGAGTTCCTCCGAAGTGGAAGCTGCGCAGAACCGGCTTCTGCATTCCATCCGGGAAGAGATCCATCGCAACGGGAGGCCGTCGTGAGGGCCTCGGGGGTCCTTCTGATCCTTTCCTTCGCGGTTCAAG
>CAYXXL010000245.1:0-5153 GCA_964469025.1 uncultured Fibrobacteria bacterium | reverse complement strand
GCGCGCTGATCGATGCATTTCGCGCGACGGGGTTGCCCGTGGTGCTCGTCAACGTCACCGGTGGGGCGCCGGGGCGCACGGAACAACCTCCCAGGCAGATACTCCACTCCGAAGGATGGGCTGACCTCGTTCCGGAGTTGGGTCGACAGAGCGGCGACATCGTGGTCACCAAGCGGACCTGGGGCGCGTTCGCCAGCACGGACCTCGAAGCCAGGTTGAAGGCGATGGGCGTGACCCAGGTGGTCGTCACCGGGGTCGCCACCGCAACCGGCGTCGAAGCGACCGCGCGCCAGGCCTACGAAGCGGGTTTCAACGTGACGCTCGCCACCGACGCCATGGCGGATTCGCGCCTCGAAGCGCACGAATACAGTCTCAAGCATGTCTTTCCGCGCCTTGGCGAGACCGGCTCCACGCAGGACGTGCTTGATCTGCTCGCAAGAAGGAGTGCTTGACCATGAACTGGCTGCATCTCGTGTCCTACTTCTTCGGGGCCGGGTTTCTGGCCAATGCCGTGCCGCATTTTGTCGGCGGCATCATGGGAAAGCCCTTCCAGACGCCGTTCGCCAAGCCTCCGGGGAAAGGTCTTTCGTCCTCGACGGTAAACGTCCTATGGGGCTTCGCGAATTTCGTCTTCGCCTATCTCCTTCTGCTGCGCGTCGGAAATTTCGATCCGCGCTCCATCGCCTGCATCGCGCCGTTCGCGGCCGGCGCGCTCTTCATCAGCCTGTTTTCGGCATGGAATTTCGGCCAGTTCCACGGGGGAACCACCCCGAAGCGTCCATGAGGAATCCACTTTCCAAGCCGTTCCGCGCCCTGGAAAACTTCAACTTCCGCTTGTGGGCGGCAGGCGCTCTGGTTTCGAACATCGGGACCTGGATGCAGCGCGTGGCGCAGGACTGGATCGTGCTGACGCGGCTGACCCACCACGACGCCACCGCGGTGGGCATCGTCACGGGCCTGCAGTTCGCACCGCAGCTCCTGTTGCTGCCTTGGAGCGGGTTGGCGGCGGACCGTTTCAACCAGCGCAAGCTGTTGATGCTGACCCAAGCCTCCATGGGCGCGCTGGCGGTCGCTCTGGGAATCCTGACCGTCTCGGGTCGCGTCCAGCTCTGGCACGTGTACGTGTTCGCCTTCGTCTTCGGCGCCGCCGCCGCGCTGGATGCGCCGGTGCGCCAAACCTTCGTCGGGGAACTGGTGGGCGACGAACACCTGCCCAATGCGGTGGCGCTCAACTCCACCTCGATTTTCGCCGGACAGATGATCGGCCCGGTCGTGGCCGGTCTGGTCATCGCGAAATTCGGGACGGGCTGGGCGTTTCTCCTGAACGGACTCTCCTTCGGCGCCGTCCTGGTCTCCCTGGCCCTGCTGCGCGTCCATGAGCTGGGGACGAACGCGAGAGCTTCCCGCAGGACGGGCGGGTTCGTCGAAGGACTCCGCTACGTCTGGGCCAGACCGGACCTCCGAGCCATCGTGATCATGCTCTTCCTGATGGGCACCTTCGGTTTCAATTTCCCCGTCTTCATCTCCGCCATGGCGGTGAACGTGTTCCACACCGACGCGCGCGGATTCGGCCTGCTGTCGTCGATCATGGCGATCGGCACGATGAGCGCGGCGCTGTTGGCAGCCGGGCGCGGCAAGCCGGATTTCAGCACGCTGCTTTGGGGCACCGGAGTCTTCGGGGTCGCGAGCACCCTCGCCGCGTTCTCTCCGGGATATTGGTGGTTCGCCGCGGCCCTGGCGGTGATCGGAGTTTCTTCCCTCACCTTCACCATCGGGACCAACAGCATGATGCAGCTCACGACCGAACCCGCCATGCGCGGTCGCGTGATGGCGACCCGCGTGGGCGTGGGGCTGGGGGGAGCGGCGATCGGGGCGCCCATCATCGGTTGGATCGCGACCCATGTGGGGCCCAGGTGGTCGCTGGGCACCGCCGCGGTTTCGGGACTCCTCGCGGCCGTCGTGGCCGCCCGGATGATGGCAAAAACCGCGGCCCTGCCGACGGACAATTAGACGGGGATTGGCGAGCGCAGTCACCCGCGGAATGTGGTGATTCTCGGATTGGTAGACTTCCGTCCTCGCGACGCACCCTGGAGACCGGAGCCCGCGGGAAACGGGCGTCGGAGAGGAGACCGCCATGACCGAGTTCCGCCATTCCTGTGAGATTCCCGCCTCGCCCGAGGCTGTCTTCGCCGCGATCCGCGACCCAAAGCGCCTGGCGCGCTGGTGGGGTCCCGCGGGCTTCACCAACACGTTTTCCGTCTGCGAGTTCGTGCCGGGCGGGAAATGGTCCCTGGTCATGCACGGCCCCGACGGCGTCGACTACCCCAACGAAAACATCTTCGAGGAGATCGATCCGCCGCACCGGGTCGTGGTGGGCCACCCCTCCCAGCCCGTCTACCGCTTGGTCATCGGCCTTGCGGCGTCCAAGACCGGGACAACGGTCTCGTGGTCGCAGACCTTCGAGAACGACGACCTCGCGAGGCAGATCGAGCCGATCGTGGTTCCGGCGAACGATCAGAATCTCGCGCGCCTGAGCGCGGAGGTCCTGCGGACCTGACGGGAGAGGGCCTGGCCGCGCCGTCGCGCACGTCGCGCTATCGGGCGTGGGGATGGAGTAGGAGGAACGAACGATGAACTTCGCGACGGTATGGGGAATCTTCGCCTTGGGCCTCGGCTCCGGAGCCTGGGCCGCATCGCCCCTGGACGGGCACTGGACCCTGGACAAGGCCCGCAGCGCGAGCGTGGACCAGGCCATCGAGGCGGTGGTCTCCCAGATGAACTTCCTGACCCGCCCCATTGCGCGTTCGCGGTTGGCGAAGACCAACGCGCCCATCCCCACCCTGTCGATCGACGTCGCCGATCGGGCCGAGATCGAACTGGGGACGGAATCCGTCCACGCGCCGTCCAACGGCGAGGCCGTGACCTGGACCCGCCCCGACGGAGAGGCCTTCCGGGTCTCCATCCACCGGGAGGGGGAACGGCTGGTGGAGATCTTCCAGGGCAAGGACGGCACACGGCGCAATACCTTCAATCTCCTGGACGCGAAGACCCTGGCGCTGGAGGTGCTGGTGGAGAGCCCCAGACTCCCGGAACCGGTGCGCTATCGCCTTGTATACGCGAGGACGCCGTAGGTTTTTTTTGGCCTGCGGCCGGCGGTTTACAGGGGACTGCCGCGGCCCCTGTACCCAGCCGATCCACGGGGGACGCTACCCGCTTCCCCCGTGACCCCCTCCGGGCCAAAGGAGCCGTACGCGCGGCTCCTTTGGAATCCTGCGCGCCAGGGGGCTTGCACGCTGCGCCTAGGCAAGCCCCCTTGGAACCCCCTCGCTTCGACGCCTTTGGACGGGATTGCGCTGGGTGCCCGTAGCAGCAGAGCGACAGGGGGTGGTGAATCGATATGTGCCAAAAACTACGGTTCAACGGACTCATTCAGGTCTTGGTATTTTCGCCGCGGATTCGCATGGCTTCTGCAAGAAGGTTTTCATTTTTGTTGGCGCATGAAGCGGCTCCCCAACGAAAGCTCTTCCTATTGTTTCAGGAATCTGTATGCGGGGAAGCTCATTCTATTTCTTTTTGCTTTTCAGTAGCTGTCTATTGTCATGTAGGGCAAGTATATATATTGCATGATCCGTAGCCCTGTAAAATATCGTTTTCGTTTTTCCAATGACAACTTTTCGAATGATGTGTTGTCCATTGACTTGGTAAACAAGGCCTGCATTTGGGAATTCAAGCAGTTTTTCCGTTCTTGAAAAGATTTCATTCCCATATTTTATCGCGGCTGCCGGGTTGTCTTCAGCGATATAATTTACAATTTCCTGCAATTTGTTGCGTGCTCGGATATTCCATATTACCCTCATTGACGAATTTTCTTGAAGAGTTCCTTTTTGAATTCTTCTTGGTCCATTCCCCCGCCATTTGCAATTTCTTCTTCAGATGCGGCGATATCAGATAGGATTTCAATTCGATCAAGCAGTTCTTGATATGCTTCAGCGGAGATCAAAACGGCGCTTGATTTTCCGTATTGCGTAATGATCAAAGGTCGATGATCAGAACGAACCTTTGCAACCATTGAGGATGCATTGTCTCGGAAATCAGAGATCGGGCAAATATCGTTAAGAACGTTCATGTTGCACCTCCATAAACCCAATATACAGTTTTGTACCTCTGTGAGTACAACATTTTTTGAGTTTGTTCCTCTGCACCGCCGTCTGCTCGGGAACGGACTTCAGGAGCTTTTGCCACTCCTCGGGGGGGATTAGTAGGAGTAGATAATGCTATCGACCTGCATTTCCAATGGTTCCAAGGCATTGATGGCGTACTGATTGCCAACGCGAATCCAACCGCTCACCACTTGGATGTACACGTAGTTCCATGTTCCCGTCAACCCCGTGGAATAGAGCGTTCCGGAAATCCTTTGAGACCCAGAATACAAGCCTTCCAGCATCGCATTCACATTTGAGCTGACCGTTGATTTGAGAAGCTCCAACGTGGTGTCTCGATTCCCCATTAACCCCGTAAAGTGAATATTGTAATAGGTGACGGAATCCGCGATGGTGAAGGAGCTTTGCCCCCCGCCTTCCCGTTCATATCGAATGAGATCCGTAGGGGTGTTGGGCGCATTCGATTGGTAGACCACTTGTGACTGATTCTCGCCGGTATCACAGGCGACAAGCACCGTCAGGAAAATCCATGAAGCACCGAGAACTTGTATCTTGCTTTTGATTCTCATCGTGGTTCCATTTCTGGTGTTGGATCTCCCCTGTTACACACAAAATGATCGGAATTCGGAAGAAAGCTAGCAGGAATTGTTGTTCCCGACAGGGGTTTTTGGGTTGGACCTGCTCGTCGGCTTATTTTTCCTTTTTTGGCCTGCGGCCCGCAGTTTACGGGGGCCTGCTGCGGCCCCTGTACCTAGCCGATCCACGGGGGACGCTACCCGCTTCCCCCGTGACCCCCTCGGGGCCAAAGGAGCCGTACGCGCGGCTCCTTTGGAATCCTGCGCGCCAGGGGTCCCGGACGCTGACGCCTAGCCGGGACCCCTTGGATCCCCCACGCTTCGACGCCCTTGGACGGGATTGCGCTGGGTGCCCGTAGCAACTGTCGGCGTGCACTTCAAAGGGAAACGGTTGTGGGCACTTATCGGGAAACACCCG
>CAYXXL010000244.1:3660-5160 GCA_964469025.1 uncultured Fibrobacteria bacterium | reverse complement strand
TCATCCGCTACACCACGGAAGCCGAGCTCGCCGGCGAGAACCCGACCCTGCACTGGCGGCCCATCCTCTACATGGCCTTCGCGTTCCTCCTGGTGATGGTGTCGGTGGTGCGCGTGGCCCTGCGCACCGACTACGACGTCACCTTGATGCGCCAGGGAATGGCCAACTTCACGGTGTCGGGGGGCGTGGTCCAGAACTACCTGACCTTGCGGGTGGACAACAAGACCCGCGACAGCCTCACCTTCCGGATCGTGTCCGAGACCCCCGGGGTCGACATCTACGTTCCCGTGATGGACCGGACCACCGCGGCGGGATCGCAACCGACGGAGATCGGCCTGTTCGTGCGGATTCCGCAGGCCTCGTTCCAGGACGGATCCAGTCCCGTCAAGCTGCGCGTCGAGGCGGTGCAGGGGCACCACCGACCCGCCCACGTATCGTTCCAGGCCTTCGGGCCGGAGGGCTGACATGAATTGGAAATGGATCGTGATCCTGGCGCTCGTCGCGGTGGTGGTGGTCCAGACCGCCGTGGTGGTCATCGCCACCCACCACGGCCCCAAGGTGATGCCGTTCCGCGACGAGTGGACCGGGAAGCCGAACTGAAGGAATCCACGGGAACGGACGGCACCTGCCTACACTGCGGGCTGCCATCCCCGCGCGGCCCCTACTGCTGTCCCGGTTGCGAGGCGGCGCGGGCGGCGATCCTGGGGATGGGTCTGGAGGAGTACTACACGCGTCGCGTGGGCAGCGGAGTCGCCGCCTTCGCGATCCCCGAACGCGATCCCTTCGCCACGGAAGCCGCCGTCAAGCGGTTCGTCCGCTCGGCGGGTCCCGACGCGGACGCGGTCGAATTCCTGCTGGAGGGGGTGACCTGCTCCGCCTGCGCCTGGCTGGTGGAGCGGGTGCCGCTGGCGGATCCGCGCATCCTGCGCGCCGACCTGGACATGGGGCGCTCCACGGTGAACGTTATGTTCCGGCGTGGGACGCGGCTGGACCAGGTGGCCGGGACATTCCGGCGCATGGGCTTCCGCGTCCGCCCCGGCGACGATCCGGAGATCGCCCGCGCGCGCCGCGGCGAGGTCCGCCTCTGGGTGCTGCGCACCGGGGTGGCGCTGGCCTGCGCGGCGGCGTCCATGCACGTGGCCATCGGGCTGTACGCCGGCCTCCTGGAGGGCATCAGCCGCGGGATCGTCCGGGAGCTGGGGCTCGCGCTCGCGGTGGTGACGGCTCCCGTCGTGCTCTGGTGCGCCATCCCGTTCTACCGCGGCGCCCTCCAGTCCCTTCGCGCCCACCGCGCCACCCTGGACCTCCTGGTGGCCGCCTCTGTACTGGTGGGGTACTTCACCGGTGTGTGGAACGCCTGGCGCGGAGTGAACGAGACCTACTTCGACGCGGTCGCCATGCTGACCGGATTCCTCCTGGCGGGCCGTCTGGTGACGCGCCTTGCCGAAGATCGCGTCCGCTCGGGCGGGGAGTTCCTGGCCCGCGAACTCGCCGGAGAGG
>CAYXXL010000244.1:0-3650 GCA_964469025.1 uncultured Fibrobacteria bacterium | reverse complement strand
CCGCCTTGACGGGGCCGAGCTCGCCGGCGAGGGCGGGGGAGCCAGGCCCGGAGACGTCGTGGACTTCGCCGCGGGGGAGGTGTTCTCCGGCGACGGATTCGTGCGCGCGGGCCGCGGCTCCATGAACGCCGCGTGGCTGACCGGGGAAGAGGAGCCCGTGCCCGTGGGCGCGGGCGACAAGGTCTGGGCCGGAGCGGTGAACCTGGAGGGGCCGCTGGAGGTGGAGATCGAATCGACGGGCCGCGACACCCGCATGGGACGGATCCTGTCCATGGTGTCCTCCGCATCCAAGGGAGGACTCCAGAAACTGTCCGAGCGGATCGAGCAGGCGGTCGTGCTGGGCGTCTTCGCGGTGGTGGCGCTCCTGCTGGCTCGGGGGGTGTTCCTCGGGCACGTGGACGGTCGGAGGATCGTGGCCGTGCTCCTGGTGGCCTGTCCCTGCGCGGTGGGACTCGCGGTCCCCGCCGTGCTCGGGATCGCGCACCGGCAGGCGGCCCGGCGTCGCATCCTGCTCAAGGGGGTGGACGCCTTCGAGCGGATCGCCCAGATCGACACCGTGGTCTTCGACAAGACCGGCACCCTGACCCGGGCCATTCCCAGGCTGTTGGAGGAGATCTGGACCGAGCCCCGGGGCAGGGACCGGTGGAGCGAGCGGGTGGGAGCGCTGGCGCTGGCTTCGGCCCACTTGGCGCTGCGACCCTTGCGGGAGGCGTTCCCCGCGTTCGCGGTCGACCCCGACGCGCGCGAGACGCAGGGCTGCGGTCTGCAGACCACCGACTCCACGGGTGCCGTGGTCCGGTTGGGCCGGCGCGACTGGGCGCTGGGCACGGAGGTGTCGGGAGAGGGGACGTGGAGCGAAATCGTCCTGTCGCGCGACGCCGTGGAGGTGGCTTCGTTCCGGCTCGGGTCCGGGTTGCGCGAGGAGGCCCCCGCCGCCGTGGCGAGAATCCTGCGCGGGCGCGAAGGGTGGATCCTTTCCGGAGACCGGGCCGGTCCCGTGGCGGCGGTGGCGCGGGCTTGCGGAATCCCTTCGGACCGAGCACTGTCGCGGCGCGACCCCGAGGAAAAGCTGCGCTTCGTGGAGTCCCTGTCCCGGGTGCGCAAGGTCCTCTTCGTGGGCGACGGCATCAACGACGCCGGTGCGCTGCGCGCCGCGCAGGTGGGCGTGGGCGTGCAGGGGGGCGCCGCGGCGGCCCTGGCCAGTTGCGACGTCTACCTGGCGCGCGACGACCTTGGCCTCCTGGTGGAGCTCCTGGAAGCCTCCAAGGCGGTGCGCGGACACATCGTGCTCGCGCTGTCCTGGGCGGTGGTCTGGAACGTCCTGGGGGTCGGTCTCGTCCTGCTCGGGTATCTTGGTCCCGTGGTCTGCGCCTGTCTCATGCCAATGTCCTCCATCGCCGTGGTGGCCTACGCCTTGACGCGCCATCCGTTCCGGAGCATCCCGTGAGCGTCTTCGCCATCCTGGTCGCCGGGGGGGTGTTCCTCTTCCTGATCTTCCTGGCGCTCCTGATCTGGAGCATCCGCACCGGGCAGCTCGACGACCTGGAGACCCCCGCCGAACGCGCCCTGTGGGACGACCCCCACGAGAAGCCAGATGACGAATCTTGACGGATTCTCCCGCCTGGACGGCCCGGCCCTCCTGGGCGCGGTGGCCGTGGCCGGTCTCGCCGGTTCCTGGCACTGCGCGGGCATGTGCGGTCCCTTCGCTGGTCTCGCGAGCCGGGGACGGGATCTGTCGCGCACGGTGGCGTACCACCTGGGGCGCCTGTGCACCTACCTGGCGCTCGCCTCCATCCTCCACACCGTGGGGCTGGGGTTCCGCTCCACCTTCCACTGGCTGGGCGTCCCGCGCGCGGGAATCGTGTTCTTCGTGTTCCTGCTCGCCGCCTGGGCCGGCCTTCTGGCTTCCGGCTGGATGGAACGCTGGCGATGGCTTTCGCGGGTCTCCGTGCGCATCGGCGGCTGGGTGGGGAAGAGGCAGCGCGCCATCGGCTTCACCGGCCCGGCGGGGGCGTGGATCCTGGGCGCCACCAGCACGCTGCTCCCCTGCATCTGGCTCTACGGCTTCCTCTTCGTGGCGTCCTCCCGCCAAACCCTCTGGCAGGCGTGGCTGGTCATGGCGGTGTTCTGGTCCACCAACATCCCCTGGCTCCTGGCCAGCGGCGAGATCCTGGCCTGGATCCGCCGACGCCTGGGACGCTGGTCGCGCCCGGCCGGTGCGGTCTTCCTGACCTTGGTGGTGGCCTTCGCCGCCTGGAAGAGCCTTCCCCGCGCGGAGGTGGCCGACGTGATCCCCGGCCAGGGCGGAGCCTCCTGCTGCCGCCCGGCGCACCACCTCTGAGGGAAAAGACCCCTAGACGTTGAACAGGAAGTTCAGGATGTCGCCGTCCTGGACCACGTATTCCTTGCCCTCGGAGCGCTGGAGGCCCTTCTCCTTGCAGGCGTGCTGCGTGCCCAAAGCCTCGAAGTCCTTCCAGGCGATGGTCTCGGCCCGGATGAACCCCTTCTCGAAATCGGTGTGGATCACGCCGGCGCAGGCCGGAGCCTTCCAGCCCTTGCGGAAGGTCCAGGCGCGCACTTCCTGCACGCCCGCGGTCAGGTAGGTCTGCAACCCAAGGAGGGAGTAGGCGGCACGGATGACCGTGTCCAGGCCCGATTCCTTCAAGCCCAGTTCCCGCAGGAACATCGCCTTCTCCTCGGGCTCCAACTGGCTGAGTTCGGCTTCGATCTTGCCCGAGATCATCACCATCTGGGCGCCTTCCGCCGCGGCGTGGCCGCGCACCGCCTCCACCTGGGCGTTGCCGGTGTGGATCTCGCTTTCCAGCACGTTGCAGCAGTACAGGACCGGTTTGGAGGTGAGCAATTGGAGCTCGCCCGCGATTTCGGCTTCGTCTTCGGTCAGCGCGACGGATCGGGCGGCCTTCGCCTCGTTGAGGGCGGCCAGGAGCTTGTGCCACACCTCCACGGCGGACTTGGCCTTCTTGTCCTGGCTCTTGGCGGCGCGCTCGTCCTTGGAGAGCCGCTTCTCCACGGTCTCCATGTCCTTGAGCGCGAGCTCGGTATCGATGATCCCGATGTCCCGCAGTGGATCCACCGACCCTTCCACGTGCGTCACGTCCCCGTCCTCGAAGCAGCGGACCACGTGCATGACGGCGTCCACCTCGCGGATGTGGGACAGGAATTGGTTCCCGAGCCCTTCGCCCTTGGAGGCCCCGCGCACCAGCCCCGCGATGTCCACGAACTGCATGACGGCGCGCACGGTGTTGCGCGGTTTCACCACCTCCACCAGCCGATCGACCCGGTGGTCGGGCACGGTCACGGTCCCCACGTTGGGGTCCACGGTGCAGAAGGGATAGTTGGCCGCCTGCGCCCCGGCGTTGGTGATGGCGTTGAAGATGGTGGACTTGCCCACGTTGGGAAGCCCCACGATGCCGCATTGGATGCCCATAGGGGAGGGAAAGGTAGCTTGGCCTCCGGCGGCCCAAGGACCGGGCGCGGCCCCTGGGAATCCCGCGCCTTCGTGGTGGACTTCCGTCCCCCACACCCCAGCCACCGGAACGGCTCACGCGGAGATCTCGGTGGTTCGTCAAGATCTGTGCGCCCGCCTGCACGGCGATGCGCCGTGGCGGCGGGTGGATTGATGCCGTCTG
>CAYXXL010000243.1:0-5172 GCA_964469025.1 uncultured Fibrobacteria bacterium | reverse complement strand
CATGGCCGCTGCGACCAGGGCGAAATCCAAAGCTCCACTCCGAGAAGGTCGGATCGATTCTGGGACCCAGCACTTGAAGGATCATCTGTTGGATCAGGCGGTCCACGACCGTCGGGATGCCCAGAGAGCTTCGCGGAGGAATGCCCGCTCGCCCTGGTCGGCTCCGCCTCATATCCGGTTCTTGTACATCGGCTCACGGTTTCGATCCACCCTTCCTCTCCACGGTTCGTTGCCTCCCCGCAGTTGGGGTTCACTTCGCTCGCTGTGGCCAGCTCGCAGGAGGACTTCCACCTCCAAGACTGCGCCCATGATGGGCGCACCGGTACAGGGGCCGCGGCAGGCCCCTGTAAACCAAGCGAAGCGCACAAGCCGAAGGCTGAAGCGTAGCGCACGGTCAAAGGCTCACACCTCCGCCGCGATCCCGTCCAGTTCCGCCAACGTATCGGGCTCCAGCGCCAGGTGGCTGGCCGCCAAGTTCTCGCGCAGGTGACCCACGGTGGATGTGCCGGGGATCAGCAGGATGTTGGGCGACCGGTGCAGCAGCCAAGCCAGCGCGACCTGCATGGGGGTGACCCGGAGTCTGTTCGCGACGTCGGACAGGGTGGACGACTGCAGCGGACTGAAACCACCGAGTGGGAAGAACGGCACGTAGGCGATGCCCTGTTTGGCCAGGTCCGCGATGAAGGCGTCGTCGTGGCGGTGGGCCAGGTTGTACTGGTTCTGCACGCACACGATGTCGGTGATCGACTGCGCCTCCGCCAGTTGCGTGGCGGTGACGTTGCTGACGCCCACATGGCGGATCAGGCCCTGGCGCTGCAAATCCGCCAGCACCGACACCTGCTCGGCGATGGAGCCCTCCTCGGTGCCGTGCCCTCTCCCCATCACTCGGTAGTTGGCGATGTCGAGCGCCTCCAGACCCAGGTTGCGCAGGTTGTCGTGGACGGCGGCGGTCAGTTCCTCCCGCGAAATCGCCCGTTGCCACGACCCGTCGGGCGGGCGGCGTCCGCCCAGCTTGGTGACGATCACCAAACCCGCCGGGTACGGGTGCAACGCCTTCCGGATGAGCTGGTTGGTGATGTGCGGGCCATAGAAGTCGGAGGTGTCGATGTGGTCCACCCCGGAAGCGACCACCTCGCGCAGGACCGCGACGGCGCCCTCCGGGTCCCGGGGCGGCCCGAAAACGCCGGGACCGGCCAACTGCATGGCCCCGTAGCCCATCCGGTGCACGGTCAGGTCCGTGCCGGAAAACGTGAATCGGCCGCCGAGATTGATTTGACTCATGGTTTTCTCCTGTCCATGGCAGAGCAAGGTAGGCTTTCGGATATTCCCTGGTCCCAACCGCATGGGGACTAACTTTGCTCACTTCGCCTATGCGCTGGATCCTCCTTCTCCTTTTGTTCGCCTGGGTCGTCCCCGCCCGTGCGCAAAACGGAGGAAATCCGAACGCCTTGGGCAGAATTGGAGCGTCCGTCGCCAAGGACACGGCGCGAAAGGACACGGTGGCCAAGCCCGACACCGTCCGGTACGACTCGGATTCCCTGGATTACGACGCCGAGACCCGACGGATTCTGTTGTACGGCCACGCGCATCTGGAGTACAGGACCACCAGGCTATCCGCCGACACCATCGACTTCGACCAGACCAACGACATCCTGGAGGCCGAAGGCGATCCCAACGTGGAGGACCCGCAGATCCCGCCGTTCTTCGGGACCCGGCTGAAGTACAACCTCAAGACGCGCTACGGTGCGGTGTTCCAGGCGCGATCCTTCCGAAACGGCGAGTACTACAGGGGCGAGGAGATCCGACGGCTTCCCGACAAGTCCCTGCAGATCGTGGACGGGGATTTCTGCAAGTGCAACGGCACTCCGGTTCCGGACTACTACTTCTCGGCGGAAAGACTGGAGATCGAACCGGACAAGCAGGCGACGGGCGCGCCGGTGGTGCTGAACATCGAAGACGTGCCCGTGGTGATCGCGCCCTTCATCTATTTCCCGCTGGGGAAAGGGCGGCAATCCGGCTTCCTGACCCCCAAGTTCGGCGGCGACCAGAACAACGGATTCTTCGCCCGCGACCTGGGCTACTACTGGGGAATCTCGGACTACATGGACCTCACGACATCCACCGACGTGATCGAGGGTTCGGCGGGGAAGTTCGACCAGATCAACGGCGACGGCGATTTCCGGTACGCGCTGCGCGACCAGCTGAGCGGAAACGTGGAGCTCAAACGGTACTTGGACCAGTTGGGGGGAGCGGGATCCGGTTGGGAAGCCGACTACGCCCACGACCAGCAGCTCCTGCCGCAGCCCGACAAGTTCACGCTGAAGGGCGACGGCCGCTTCGTGTCCAGCTACACGGTGCAGAACGCGAACGCGCTGTCGGCGGACGAACTGCTGGACCAGACCGCCAACGCCGAGTTGGCCCTCAACTACCAGTGGGAACACTCCTCGGCGAGCCTCTCCGGCAACCAGTTCGAGAACCTGCGCACCGGCGTGCGGACCCGGGAACTGCCCAGCGCGACCTATTCCTCCGCCGGCCAGATCTTCCCCACCGACGATCCCGACGACTCCGCCTGGTACCGCGACATCCGCTACAGCTACGGCGCCCACTTCAGCTCCTACTCCGCACGGGCCGCGGATTCCGTCCACCACGTCCAGGACAGCCTGTGGAACCTGCACAAGGGGACGGATTCCAGCATCTACTACCCGGACCCCGGTCCGCTGGACCAGGAGTACGCGGGGGCCGTGCAGACCCTCTCCCTCACCGAGACCCGGAAGGTCGGGTACCTGGATCTTTCGGCGGCGGCCAACGCCCGGCACGACTGGAGCGCCTACAGCTATTCGGAGCCCCAGCAGGCGGCGGGTCAATGGCGGACCTACTCCACGAACGGATACGATCCGAGCCAGATCGTGACCTGGAACCTCACCGGAGGGGCGTCCACCAACCTCTACGGCACCTGGCTCCCCTACTGGGGCCGTTTCGCGGGTCTGCGCCACACCCTGACACCTTCCGTCAACTACCTGTTCACGCCCCACATCGACTCGCAGCAGTACTTCGTGGCCAATCCCCGCCTGGCTTCCGATCCCGCCCAGGCCGGACTGGGGCAGGCCAAGTCCGAGCAGATCCAGTTCTCGCTGGGCCAGAAGATCGACGCGAAGCTCCTCCCCGACTCCTACGACACCGGCAAGACCAAGTCGAAGAAGGGAGATTCCTATTCCCTGCTCACCTTCAACACCTCCACCAGCTACGACTTCGTGAAGACCACCCATCCCTGGGGCGACATCGTGACCACCTTCAACTCCGGCATCCCGCTGCTCCAGTTCAACGGCAATCTGGTGCACACGCTGTACAACCCCTTCGGCGACAGCTCCGTGGAGACCTTCCCCACCCTGAAGAGCTGGTCCCTCGCCTTCCAGAAAGGCGTGTCCGTGTCCGGCTCCTTCACCGATGGCTGGCGTTGGGACGCCGACAGCGTCACCGCCAAACCCTGGACCTTCGGCCTGACCTATTCGTACGACATCCAGGCCAATCGGGTCTCCAAGGACGTGTTCCAGCAGACGCGCACCCAATCCGCGGGGTTCCACGCCACCTTGGATCCGTCCCGCGACTGGTCGGCCACCTGGAGTTCCAACTACGACTTCGAGCTGGGGACCTTCAACTCCCAATCCCTCACGTTCCACCGGTCCCTCGGTTGCTGGGACCTGAATTTCGGATGGACCCCGGTCGGGCCGCTGCGGGGATGGAATTTCCTCATCGAGATCCGCGATCTGCCCGACGCGAAGATCCAGGCCCAGAGCACCACCTTGCGCAAGGTCACCACGTCCTCGACGCCGGGATCCACCACCACGACCACCAGCCCATGATCCAAGGTCCCTGGCTCGAACGACTATCCCACCCGCTGGTCCTGGCCAGCGCCTCGCCCCGCCGGACGTGGATCCTTTCCCAACTGGGCATCCCCCATCGGGTGGATCCGGCGAACATCGACGAGGAAGCCGTCCAGAATCCGGATCCCGCCGCTCTGGTCCTGGTGCTCGCCCGGGCCAAGGCGGTGGCCACATCGGCCAGGTGCCCCGGAGAACTGGTCCTGGGAGCGGACACCGTCGTCTATCTTTCGCCCCAGGTATTGGGCAAACCAAGGGACGCCGAGGAGGCCCGGAAGATGCTGCAGTCGCTGTCGGGCAGGGAACACGTGGTTTGGACGGGAGTCCACTTGGCTTTGGATGGAGTCTCCAGACAAGGTCTGTCCGTACCCGCCAACGTGCGCTTCAGGAACCTCTCCGACCGCGAAATCGAATCCTACGTCGATTCGGGAGACCCCTTGGACAAGGCCGGTGCCTACGGCATCCAGGGCGCCGGGCTGGGCCTGGTCTCCTCCATCGATGGATGCTTCTACGGCGTCGCCGGATTGCCGGTGGCCGCGACCCTCCAACTTCTACGCGAGTGGCAGACCAGCGCCACCAAGGAACCCGCCCACGCATGAGCGAGACCGATCCCCTTCCTTCGGCATCCGAACTTCTCCGGACCGCCCGCCTGGCCCGCGAACTTTCCCTGGAGCAGGTTTCGCAGCACACGCGGATTCCCGCCGACCTCATCCTCGCCTTGGAAGAGCGCCGCTGGGACGCGCTTCCGGGAGCGCCCTACGCACGCGCCTTTTCGCGCACATTGGCGCTGGCCTATGAACTCGACCCGGACCTCGTGCTGGCGGGCTTGCGAAACGACATGGGCCTGCGCCCCGTCCCCAACGATTCCCGCGCCGCCATGGAACTCCGATTGGGCCCTCCCGAAAAGCCCAACGGCAAGACCCCTCTCATCCTGGCGGGGATCATCGGCCTGGCCCTCCTTCTGGTGATCGCGGCCATGCATCTGGTCCAAGTGCCCGGAACCTCGCGGATCTCCTCGGACACGCTGCGCCGGGACACCGTCGAGGAGTCCGACACCATCGTCCCGGACACCACCAAGACCGTCCCTCGGGCGGCACCCAAGTCGGAACTCCCGCTCCGGCGCACGGCCACGATCTCGCTCACCGACACGTCCAGGACAGCTTTCGTCCTCTACATCCGACCCGGGATCCGCAGGGTCCGAAAGAAGACCCTGTCCGCGGTCGACTCCCTGGAATTCGATCCCGACACCGCCATATTGGTGCGGAACCTGTCGGGCAGACCGTTGCGGCTGACC
>CAYXXL010000242.1:0-5192 GCA_964469025.1 uncultured Fibrobacteria bacterium | reverse complement strand
CCAGCCCCTTCCCTTCCAGATGCGGACCTGGGGGACGCTCAACATCGTTTCTCCCTACGCCTACTTCCTGGCGTTCGTCCTGACCGTGGTCCTGGACACTCCCAAGTTCCTGCTGGTCACCCCGGTGATGATCGCGGCGCTGGCCACCACCCAGGCGCGTTCGGCCTGGGGGACCCTGGCCGCCGGTTGGGGTCTGGCCCTCCTGTTCGCGAAGTTCCGGGACAAGGGGAAGGTGCTGCTGGCCATCGCATCCACCCTCGCCATCGTGGGCGTCCTGGCTCTGCCATTCGCGGGGCGCCTGGAGGGGTTGTCCAAGCGGTTGCAGACCGTTGGCAACATCCAGGGAGACAACTCCTTCCAGGGACGCACCGATCTGCTGGACGCCGCAGTGCAGGGAGGGGTTTTCAACGACCCCATCGGGGTTGGACTGGGCGCGTCCGGTACGGCGGCCCGCCTTTCTGGATCGGGTCTTTCCGGGATCGACAACGGGTTTCTCCAGACCGCCTACATCTTCGGCTGGGTGGGCTGTTTCTTCTTCGTGGGCGGATTTTTCAGCGGACTCGCCCGCGGGTTGTGGAGGAGGAGGGACCTGTCGCGCACCGGGACCCTGTTCCTCGGAGCGGTCATCGGCCTCTTTTCCGCCAACCTCTTCGAATCGTCGTTCGACGATCTGAAGGGGGTGATGCTTTGGGTCGGGCTCGGGATCATCAACCTCTCGATCCGGTCGAAGGACTCAAATCCAGACGAAGGGCAGGAACTTGCGGGTCATGGCCCTGGCCCGGATCTTCCATCCGTCGTCTGACGCGTAGTTGCGGCCATCCGCACCTCGGATTCCATCGAGGACGGGAGTCGACCGGAAGCGCTTGACGATCTTCCGCTTCCGGAACAGCGGCTGATCCAACCAGCTCCGGAACAGTTCCTCACCGCAGATTCCCAGCGGGATTCCGGGGACATTCGTCTTGAGACGGTGGTAGACGTCCCTGACGAGCGCCTCGTAACCTTCCGGGGTCCACCCGAGGAAGTAGGTGTCGATCCAACGTCTAGGCCAGTTGCGGAAGTTCGCGTAGAGCTCGAAATCCGTCGGGGCGGATCTCACGATCGCATCGATGTTCTTCACGATGTATCGTCCGGTGACCTTCCAGACCCGGCCGGGCCCCGGGCCCATCGAGCGGACCGATTCCGAATTCGACATCGCATGATCCAAGAGCCGGAATTCGCCGTAGGCTCGGTCGTAGTGGGGAGGGTAATCCAATCCTTGGAAGGACAGGAATTCCACCCGCTCGCCGGCATCGAACCTCTCCGCCGCTTCCCTCAATGCGGAAAGGTCGGAACAGGAATTGTCTACGAACACGATCCTGGAGAAAAGGTCCCTCGGCAGGGAGAGGTACCACGAGAGCGACATCCGGTAGTCCCCAATGCGCTCGACCGGATCGGTCCGGGACAAGTTCGGTACTCCGGCTGGTGGCGTGACGGTTGCGGTCATCAGAAGTACGTTCGAGGCCATTTCACCTTCCATCGATCTTGGTTGTTTCGTCCCTCCCCCCTGGAGAGGGCTTTCCGGGACCGGCGATCCCTCCGAAGATGTCCTCCGGCGATGGAAGAAACCAGGGCTCGACCGATGCCACCCGATTTTGGACGCCGAGGGAGAGATCGGGTCGAAGCGCTCTGTCGGGGGGGACCCGTTCTCCCCGATCCTTGCCGGAACTAATTTCGGAAGAATTTCCGAACCTGGAACCCTGTTCATGGAATTTCGCGTCGAAAATGCTCCGAGTCGGTTCACTTTGGTGACCCACGTCGTCCGAAGTGGCGATGGGCAAGGACGTGTCAACCTCGAAATCGCAAAGGAAGCCATCAGGAACGGTGTCAGGATGACCATCGTTGCCAGCGACGTCGCTCCGGAGATTGCCGGGGATGATCTGGTGACTTGGGCGCGAGTTCCGACGAAGGGGATTCCCACCGCCCTGCTGAGGGAGATCGTGTTCTCGATTCGCTCCGCAAGACTGCTATCCCGCATCCGTTCAGGCCCCCTCCTGTCCAACGGGTGCATCACATCCGCGCCCGCTGATGTCAACGCATGCCACTTCGTCCACGCTTCCTGGCTTGCTTCCCCTGTACACACGAGCAGGTTGTCCGGTGGAGTGAGATCACGCTATCAGAGACTCTATTCGACGTTGAATGCGCGTTGGGAAAAAACCGCCTATCGTGCGGCCAAGGTGGTGGTGGCCGTCTCAGGGCAGGTGAAGCGGGAACTTTTGGCGTTGGGGATCGATCCCGCCAGGATCCGCACGATCCACAACGGTGTCGATGCAATCGAATTCTCGCCTGGTGCACCGGATCGGAAGCGATTCAGGCTCCCGGAAGACGGCCCGATGGCGCTGTTCGCAGGGGACATCCGTTCTCCCCGGAAAAACCTCGACACGGTGCTGCGAGCCCTGGCCCTGGTTCCCAGATTGCATCTGGCGGTGGCGGGTGATCTGGCCGGGAGTCCCTATCCGGCAATGGCATCCGATCTCGGGATCTCGGACCGAATCCACTTTCTGGGTCGTGTGCGGGAGATGCCCAGCTTGATGCGGTCATGCGACATCTTCGCCTTCCCCTCCAGGTACGAGGCCTGCTCCCTGGTGATGCTCGAGGCGATGGCCGCTGGACTTCCCGTGGTCACCTCGCGTAAAACAGGTGGGGCGGAACTCGTTCCCGAGGACGGGGGATACCTCCTGGACGATCCGGATGATGTGGCAGGACTGGCTGGAATCCTGGAAGCGGTGGAAGGGGATCCCGAAGGGTTGAGGGCGCGCTCGGGCCGCGCCAGGGAGCAAGCCCTATCGTTGCGCTGGGAAACGATGGGCGGAAGGTACCTGGAACTGCTCGGCGGGGTACCGCTGCAGACTTGACGGTTCCCGTCACGTTTTTCGCATTTCGGCGATTTTTCTCGCCGACTAACTTTGCGGCCTCGATTTCTCGAGAGGAGACTGGATGCCGCTCAGGCGCGACCACACCATCGAAACCCTTCGCTGGATCGCCATCCTGGCCGTGGTCGCCCACCATGCCGTGTTCCCCGACCGATATTCCGCCGCCACCCTGGAGGGCATCGCGACCTTCAAGCGATGCATCGCCTGGTGCGTCCCGGCCTTCTTCGCGATCTCGGGGGCGCTGCTGCGACCGAAACGCCCGTTCGCAAATTTCGTATCCCAACGCTCGCGGCGGCTCCTGGTTCCCTATCTCTGCATGTCGCTGGCGTCCTTCACCGCCATGTGGTGCCTGAACGCCGCCGGAGTGTACAGGATCCACGACCCACGCGAACTCGGCTTCGGGCTCCTGGTCCAGAAGATCGTGTTCCTGGAGGGGTTCGGTCCCCAGCTCTATTTCCTGTCCTACCTCTTCGTGGTCTCCATCCTGGTGTTCGGGCTGCGACGCCTGCTGTCGCCCGCCGCGGTCGTGGTCCTGCTGGTCGCAGGCTTGGGGGCCCAATGCCGATGGGCCTTCTGGCCCGCCGGGAGTCTGGGGCCGGGTCTCGACAAGATCCTGTTGTTCTCCGTTCCCTTCGCTCTTGCCCACTGGCTGGTCGGCCTGAAGGCGGAGGGTTCGGGTCGGGTCTGGATGGTGCTCGGCGGTTTGACCCTCCTCGCCGTCGTGGTCGGGACGGTTTCGCGGACCGCTTGGCCCATCGAGATCGTGGTTCCCTTCTGGCTCTACCTGGGACTCTCCCGGTTCCACCTTCCCTCGTGGCTCGCTCGCGCCAGGGATCGCTGGAGTTCGGGGGCCGTCTTCCTTTGGCATGCGCCGCTGCTGCTGCCGGCGGTCTCGATCCTCCTCCAGCGGATTGGAATCGTCCAGGGATGGAACTTCGTTCTCAGCTGCCTCCTGGTGGTTCCCGCCTCCCTCCTGGCCGACCACCTCGCCCGGAAAGCCGGACTGGGAAAGTTCCTATCCCTCTGAGCACGGCCTCGCCGTTTCACCGCTCGAGCTACTGAAACTATCGTTCCCTGGGCAATGACGCTCGCGGACAAGGCTGCCGGAAAAGACAACAATCTGAACCTGATCCGGTTCCTGGCGGCGATGGCTGTTCTGTTCAGCCACGCGTTCGCGCTGGTCCTGGGCGACTACCGCCTGGAACCCCTCCGGACCGGCCTGGGCATGAGCCCCGGTGACATCGGCGTGGACCTGTTCTTCCTGGCCAGCGGATTCCTGGTTTCCGGGAGCCTGTTCCACCGCAAGAGCCTCCTCGACTACCTGTGCGCGCGATTCCTCAGGATCTATCCGGCCTTGATCGTGATGTTGCTCCTGTGCGTGTTCGTGGTGGGTCCCTGGTTCGGTGTCCTCCCCTTTGCCGAATTCCTGCGCATGCCGGGCACCAGACGTTTTCTGGTGGAGAACCTGATCCTGGTGCGCGGCGCGGAGATCGGGCTTCCGGGTGTGTTCCACCTTCTGCCCTGGCGGGATGTCGTGAACGGATCCCTCTGGACCATGACCTACGAGATCCGGCTCTACCTGATCCTGGGATTTTCCTGGGCCCTCCTCGGCCTGGTCAAAGTGCGGAGAAGGAAGGTCTTCGCGGCATTCGTTGCCTTGTCGGCGCTGGTGTGCCTGGGGTTCCATCTCGACGTCGTGCGCAGGGACGCGCTGGACCCTTATCCCAGGCTCTATTACATGTTCACCGTCGGGGTCCTGTTCCAGATCTGGAAGGAACGGGTTGTCCTTTCCTGGCCGATCTTCCTGGCAGCGGTCGGACTCCTCGCCTGCTGCCTGGCGAACCGGACCGTCTGGCAGGTCGCTTATCCGTTCCTGATCCCCTACGCCATGTTCTTCGTCGCCTACGTTCCGGGGGGATTCCTGCGGGCCTTCAACCGGGTGGGGGACTGTTCCTACGGTCTCTACATCTACTCCTTCCCCATCCAGCAGATCTGGGTGGCCTTGAACCCGGGCATCGGTGTTGGTGCACTGATCGCGGGTTCCTCGATCACGGTCCTGCCCATCGCGATGCTTTCCTGGCACTTCCTGGAGAGGCGTGCGCTGGGACTGAAGGAAGCAGGAGGCGCAAAGCTGCGCCTCCTGGCACTCCGGGTCAAGACACGGGTTCGGGCGTAGCGGTTCCCCGAAGGGAACATCGATGCGTCAGAGCGACGGAGCCGCCATCGGTTGGCCGTGGATGTCCACCCACTGCAGGTTCCCTTTGCTGTCGAACCGCGGGAACT
>CAYXXL010000241.1:0-5223 GCA_964469025.1 uncultured Fibrobacteria bacterium | reverse complement strand
CCCTCCCCGGCCAGAACGGTCTGGACCTGCTGCGGATCCTGCGGTCGCGCCCTGCCTCCCGGCGGATTCCCGCCTTGTTCCTCACCGCCTTTCCCCGACCGGAGGCGCTGGAGGAAGCCTCCAGGCTGGGGGTCGGGGATTTTCTTGTCAAGTCCGAGGTGTCCCTCAAGGATCTCCTCGATCGCATCCACCAGGGACTGGCCACCGTATTGGACGGGGTCAACCCTCCGTCTTCCCGGCCCGAGCCGGTGGAAACCCGACGCCACATCCGCCCCGCGCTTCGGCGATGGCGTCCGCAACTGGACAGGGCGCAGGCCAGGGAGCTCTTCCTCCTGACGTCCGGACCCTGCGGTGCCGAAGACCTCCAGGCGCACCTCGCCATCGATCCCGTGGGGGGGCGTTGGCTCCGCAAGATCGCCCCCGCGGAGTTGGAACGGAGCGATCCCCGGGCGGCCATCCGTCTGATGCTCCTTCGCGCCGTGGTGGATGCCGCCATGCGCTCGGTCCAGCCCTTCGCGGACATCCGCAGGCTCTGGCGCAGGGCGCTGGCCACCGGACTTCTGGCCCAGGCCCTTGCCCCGGCGGAAGCCTTCGCGACCCCTCTCCAAGCCTTCCTTGCCGGATTCTGCTCCCAAGTGCCCTGGATCTTCGCCTTGCAGGCCTTGGAAAACGAATACGGCGAGGTCAAGGCCCAGGCCTGGGAAGACGGGCTTCCCATCGTGGGGCAGCTCGCCGGTGCCTTCGGGGTCGATGCGGCGACCCTTGTGATGGAGACCCTGCGCGGCATGGAGATTCCCGATCCCGTGTGGACCGCGGTCATGGACGTCCAAGGCGTCAAGGACTCCACGGCCTTGTGGAACCCCAGTCCGGGTGGACGGCTTCTGTCGCCGGTGCTCCAGCTTTCGGTGCTGCTGGAGCCCGCTTGGCATCCCTGCGTGGAAGTCCGCGGGATCGAAGCCGCGGAGGCCGGCTGGCTCTCGCATCCCGAGCGCATTCCCCACCTCCTGCCCGGCCTGGCCCGAACCTTCCGGGAGCTCATCGAATCCGAGGCGTTCCCCGAGGCGGGAATGGGAGACCCGACCCGCATCTTTCCTTCCACCGGAGGGGCGCGAAGGTTCGCCTACCTGCGCGAGCCGGGCGTGCTCGTGCCCGATCCCCTGGAACTGGCTCTCCGCCAGTTGGGCGAGGTGGAGATGCCCTCCGCTCTCGAGGACCTCCTGGCCCGGGATGACGTGGTGCGGGTGGCCTGGGTGGAACCGGGGACGGCGTTGTGGGACCGGTTGCGGGAAGCGCCCCGCAGGACGGTCCTGCTGCACCATCGGCCCATCCCGCACAGGATGTCGCTTGGAGCACATGCGGAACTCCTTCTGCCGGCGCCGCTGGCTGTGCTGGACAGGGTGCTCCGCTCGCGGGACTAGGGAGATCCGGCCGCGACATCCTCCGCGACGGGTGCGGATTCCTGTGGCAGCGTCTCCGCATCCGCCGAGGGAACCGGTCCCGGCATCGGCTCGCCGGTGTCCTCGTCCAGGCCGTTGCCGCCCCAAAGCTCCTCCTCGCGGACAAGAGCCTCCAGCCGCATCCGCTCCTTGCCGGCCAAAAGTCCCAACACATCGGGATTCAGGTCGGGGTCGGGAGAGAAGACCTGATCCATGCGCGCCAGGTCGTCGGCGAAGCGTTCGTCGGCGCGGCGGTAGACCAGCATGGGTTGGAGGACTCCGCTTTGCCGGAAGGCGAGCTCTTCCGTCTTGACCAGCTCCAGGATGGCCATGAAGGTCACCACCGGCAGGAGCCTTCGACCGTCGCGGGGATAGAGCTCCTCGAAGTGCGCGCGACCTTCGCGCACCAGATGGGCGCGGATGCGGTTCATGCGCTCCTGGATGGGGATGTCGTCGATCTCGATCTCGTGGACCAGGTTGCGGGGACGCACGGACAACACCTGTCGGAAGGCCTTGAGCAGGTCGAACAGGCCGACCTGGCCCGCCTCCAGTGCTTCGTCGTCTTCCCGAGGCCGGTCGGACTGGACGTCGGACATGCCGCGACGGTACGCTCCCCAGGCCCGCGACTCGAGCCCTCTGAGATTCTCCGCCGCCTGCTTGAAACGGCGGTATTCCAGAAGCTGGCGGACCAGTTCCTCGCGATCGAACCCCTCGAACTCCTCCGGTTCCAGGTCGCCCCGATCTTCCCGGGGCAGAAGTTCGCGCGCCTTGAGGGCCAGCAGTTTCGCGGCCATCACCAGGAACTCCCCGGCCATGCCCAACTGGGATTCGCGGGCTTCCTGCAAAAACGCCAAGTACTGGTCGGCGATCTCGGAGATGGGGATGGTGGTCGGATCCAACTCGTGGTTGTGCACCAGGTACAGGAGCAAGTCCAGGGGACCCGAGAAGACATCCAGGGTCACGGAAGGTCGAAGGTCGGCCACCCGGGGAATCTAGCTCCCTCCACTTGTTGGAGAGGGGGAGTGGGGGTGAGGTGTGGGCTCAGCGTTTTCCGGAGCGGAACTGCTCGATGGATTCCGCGATGGATTCCGCGATCCTCCGCTGCCGGGCGGGGTCGGTGAGGGCCGCGGCGTCGGCGGGGCTGGACACGTAGCCCATCTCGATCAGCACGGAAGGCATCAGGGCTCCCACCAGCACGAAGAACCCCGCCTGGCTGGCCCCCGTGCGCTCCTTGGCAACCGGGCCCTGGGACTGGAGCTTGCCCACCACCAACCCCGCGAACCGTTCGCTCTCCTTGGTGTACAGGTTCAGTTGATGGTCCAGGAGCATCCATTCCACCGGCGACAGCGCCTCCTTGGTCTGGTGCGCTCCGGTTTCGTAGTCGATCGCGTCGTTCTCGCGGCGTTCGATGGCCTTGTCCCGCTCGTCCATGGCTTCCCGGAGCAGGTAGACCATGAATCCGTCCACCTCGTCCCGGCGCTTGGATCCGGTCGGAAGACTGTTGCAGTGGAGCGAGATGAACAGATCGCCTTTGGCCGCGTTGGCGATCCGGGTCCTTCCGGAGAGTTCCACGAACACGTCCTTGTCGCGCGTCATCACCACCTTGATCCCCTTGTGGCCGGCCAGCGCGTCGCGCAGCTTCAGCGCCACCTGGAGCGTGGCCATCTTCTCGAGGACGGTCGTGCCATCCGCCTTCCGCCCTCTGGCCCCGGGATCCTTCCCGCCGTGGCCGGCGTCGACCACCACGGTGAAAACGCCCTTGTGCACCGTCGCGGCAGGCGGTTCGGCTTTGGCCACATCGGGGGTGGTGGGGGTCTCGGGAATGGCGACGGTGTCCGCTTCGGGAGCTTCGGGAGACCGCGCCGCCGGTGCGGAGACCGCATCGGGAGCAGGCGCGACGGGGGTGTCCAAGCCCGGCGAGGTGGGCGTGTCGACAACGGGCGATGAGGGTGCGACCACGGCGGATGGAGTCGGTGTTCCCGCACCGGTCGCGACCGCCTTCGGCATTTCCGCTCCTGGCGGGATCGGCGCCACCGAGGTGTCCGAAATCTTCCTCGGCGTCCTCGCGACGGCGACCTTGTCCACCGCGGCGCGAGCCACTCCCATCCGGTGCAGGAGAGCCAGGGCGGTGGCCTTGGGCAGCACCAGACGGGATTTCGTCACCCGTGGCGGAATCCGCAGGGGGCGGGTGAGTCCTCCCATCTGCGCGAAGGGGTTCCGGTCGAACACCACCAGGACGGAATCCGGCACGCCCTCCAAGGTGGCGCGAAGCTGGCCGCGCTCGGAATCGATCCTCAGGTTCCCGTCCCAGCCGCGTCCTTCCATCAGGCGCAGGCTCGGGATGCCGAAGACCACCGTGTCCTTCACCGACAATCCTCCCATGGACAGGGACGATGCCGCCAGGATCCATCCCAGCAGGCGGGGAAGGCGCGAATCGATCATCGCATGGCCTTCTTCATCGCCCTGTCGATCTCCCGCTTGTGGTCGGCGGCGATCTTGGTCTGGCGCTTGTCGTGCTCGGCCTTGCCCTTGCAAAGGCCCACCTTCACCTTGGCCCACGATCCCTTGAAGTAGACCTCCAAAGGAATGGCGGTGAGGCCCTTGCGGTCCACCGAGCGGGCGATGGTCTCGATCTCCTTCGCCTTGAGCAGGAGTTTGCGCGCCCTGGACGGGGCGTGGTTCCACCGGTTCCCCGCCGTGTACTCGTCGATGCGGACGTTGCGAAGCCAAGCCTCGCCCCGCTCCACGGCCACGTAGGCGTCGGCGAGCAGGCATTTGCCCTCCCTCAAGCTCTTCACTTCCGTCCCCGTCAGCTGGATCCCCGCCTCGAACGTCTCCAACACGAAATAGTCGTGTCGAGCACGACGGTTCTCGATCTTCGGAGGCATGGTCAGCCGGCCGCTGGGGTTTTCGAGATCTCCGGAGCGGAGGCTTTGATCGCGTCCTGGAGGGCTTGGAGCGGACTTTCTCCGGAATTCAACAGGGCCTTGAGCTCGCGCGAGGCCTCGAAGACCGGCTTCACGCCGCCCTCCACCTGCACCAGCTCTCCGGTGCGGGGGTTGCGCGCCGTGCGGGCCCTGCGGACGCGCACCTTGAAGCGCCCGAAGCCGCGGATCTCGATGTTCTTGCCGTCGCGAAGAGTGCTGGATATGGCATCCAACAGGCCCTCCAGGACCGCTTTGGTCTCTGCTTGGGTCATGCCCGTACGGCGGGCGATCTCTTCGACGATGTCCTTTTTGGTGACATTGGCCATAGGGCGCAACCACAGTATAACCAACCTGGGGAAGTATGTCCAAGTGCTTGCACGAGGCCCACTTGCGTGGGGCTCTCCACGTCCGGGGTCCGAGGGATGGGCGCAGCGCCGCCTGCTTGTATCTTCGTCCCATCGCCCCGTCCTGGAAGGACGATCGATCCACAACACCCAAACATGAGGAGATTCGCAAATGTCCGTTCTCGTTGGAAAACCCGCCCCCGAATTCAAGGTCAAGGCCGTCAAGGCCGGCGAAGTGCTGGAAAACTTCACACTCTCGCAGTTCAAGGGCAAGAAGTACGTGGTGCTTTTCTTCTACCCCATGGACTTCACCTTCGTGTGTCCCACGGAACTGCACGAGTTCCAGGCCAAGCTCCCGGAATTCGAAAAACTCGGCGCGCAGGTGATCGGTGCCAGCACCGACAGCCATTTTTCGCACGTCGCCTGGCTGGAAACCCCCAAGAAGGTGGGAGGCATCCAGGGCGTCACCTATCCCATCCTGTCGGACTTCAAGGACAAGTCCGTCGCGGCCGACTA
>CAYXXL010000240.1:0-5236 GCA_964469025.1 uncultured Fibrobacteria bacterium | reverse complement strand
TGCTCTTGGACGTCTTGTCCAGAACCACCGTGTAGTTCTGTTCCTTGGTCTCCTTGCAGACGAGGAAGTAGATCTCCTTGCCCGATTTCTTCTTACCCGCCATGGCGCATCCCTCGGTAGTCGTGAGTGGGGCTGGAATGTAGACCTTCCCCCTTCCCCTTTCAAGAGCCCCGACTAGTTTTGTGCGTTCCATGCCTTGCCGCATCCACGCCGACCCGCACGCGGGAACCCAGCTTCTTCGCCTGGAGGGGAGCGATTTCTCCCCGGTGCAGCAGGGGGAATTCAGGACCCTGGTCAAGGGTCTGCTGGACCAGGGCGGCCTGGCCAAGATCGTGATCGACACCTCGGGATTGGATTTGGTGGGTTCCTGCTGCCTGGCCTCCATCATCGAGGCCGCCATGACCAGCCACAAGCTGGGCGTACCCGTCGTCCTGGTCGAAGATCGCGCCTTTGTCCTGGATGTCTTCGAGGTGGTGAGCCTGCGGTCCATCCTGCCCATCCACCCCACCTTGGAAGAGGTCGGCATCCCCCGCCTCGGATGAGGAACCCGGCCCTCCATCCCGGACCCTTGCCCAAAAGCCCGGAACTGTGTATTTTGTTCCCCCTTACGTAATTCCGGAGAGACGCCGAATGTCCATCACCCTCCAAGCCCTCCAGTTCCAGAACCTTCGCACGGACCTGCCCGCGTTCCGCGCCGGCGACACGGTGAAGGTGAACTACAAGATCGTCGAAGGCGACAAGGAACGCATCCAGCCCTTCCAGGGCGTGGTGATCCAAGTCCGCGGCGGCGGCATCTCTTCCATGTTCACCGTGCGCAAGCTCAGCGGAAACGTGGCCGTGGAGCGCATCTTCCCGCTGCACTCGCCGCGCATCGCGTCGCTGGAAGTGGTCCGCCAGGGCAGCGTCCGCCGCGCCCGCATCTTCTACCTCCGCGAGCTGACCGGCAAGGCCACCCGCATCAAGGAGCGCACCAACAAGGACTACCGGGCCAAGGTCAAGGCCAAGGCCTGAGTTCGATTTCCGTCCGTCCCTCGCGGCCGGCCCTTCGGGACCGGCCTTTTTCTTTTCTTGTCGACCGCATCCACGGGGCCGAGCCTCGCCTTGTCTACCTTTGGTCGGATGCCCGTGGACCATCCATTCGTCTGGGAATACCTGCAGTGGCACCTCGACCCGGTGGCGGTGCACCTGGGACCCATCGCCGTGCGCTGGTACGGCCTCATGTACGCCGTCGCCTTCGGCGTCGCCTACTGGCTGGTGATGCGGCGCCTGCGCCACGAAACCTGGGAGATCACCCGCGACCACATCGACCGGTTCCTGACCTGGGCCGTGGTCGGGGTGCTGGTGGGCGGTCGCGTCGGCTACGTGCTCTTCTACGGTTGGGGCCACTTCAGCCACCACCCACTGGAGATCATCTTCCCCTTCGGCTCCGACCCCGAAGGCGGCTACCGCTTCACCGGGATCTCCGGCATGTCGTACCACGGCGGTCTGATCGGCTTCGCCATCGCCCATGTCTGGTTCTGCCGAAGGAACCGCATCTCCGCGCTGCGCCTCGCCGACCTGATCGTGCCCGCCATCCCGCTGGGGTACATGTTCGGTCGGTTGGGGAACTTCCTCAACGGGGAACTGTGGGGCCGGCTCTCGAACCTGCCCTGGGCCATGCGCTTCCCCAACGACCCCGCGGGCGATCCCCTGCACGGCATCCCACCTCCGCTGCGCCACCCCAGCCAGCTCTACGAGGCCCTGGGCGAAGGGCTGCTGCTCTGGGCCATCCTTTGGAGCACGAAGAACCTGCCGTTCTTCCGCGGTCGGATGTTCGGGTGCTACGTGATCGGGTACGGGATCATCCGTTTCCTCATCGAATTCACGCGCGAACCCGACATCCAGCTCGGCTTCGTGCTGGGCCCGTTCTCCATGGGCCAGGTCCTCTGCTCGGCGATGGTCGTCGCGGGCGTCGTCTTGCTCTTCTTTCCAGCTCATGAGGTCACAGTACGAGGATGACCAACCTGAACGAGCAGCTCTACATCCGAGATCTGCATCGCCATCCCGTCCTCACATTGGAGGAGGAGCGGGACTACATCCGTCGGTTGAAAGTCAACCCGGAGGACAAGGATGCCCAGGACAAGCTGATCACGGGGAACCTCCGCTTCGTGGTGTCCGTGGCGCGACGCTACCAGAACCGCGGACTCTCGCTCCTGGAATTGATCAGCGAAGGGAACATCGGCCTGTTCAAGGCCGCCCAGCGCTTCGACGAGACCAAGGAGGTGAAGTTCATCTCCTACGCCGTGTGGTGGATCCGCCAGGGAATCCAGAAGGCGCTGTTCGACCAGGTGGGGACCGTGCGCATCCCGCCCAACAAGCTGGCCCTGGCCCACCGCTTCAAGCGGGCCCTGGCCAAGAGCGGAGGCGACTACGCCCGGACCATCGAGAGCCCGGAGTTCAAGGACCACGCCGACGAGATCCCCGAGCTCCTGGAGAAGATGGAGGAGATCTCGCTGAACTCTCCCATCGGCGGATCCGACGACGGCGAGAACACCACGACCCTCCTGGACATGCTGGGCACCGACGGCGAGCAGGAGATCGAGTCCGAGATGGCCGAGCTCAAGAAGATGCTCGACAAGGTCCTGGACGAACTCCTCACCGAGCGCGAGGCGAAGGTGCTCCGCATGTACTACGGCATCAACTACAGCAAGGAATTCACCTTCGACGAGATCGGACGCGAACTGCGCCTGACCCGCGAACGCGTGCGCCAGATCAAGAACAAGAGCCTCAACAAGCTGTTGAAGAACAAGGACGCTCGCGAAATCCTCTTTCCCTTCCTTTCCGGAGGACCCACGGACTGAACGCTTCCTCCCGCCTTCGCCTCCGGCTCCTGGCCGGCGTCGCGCTTCTCCTGGCGGGCGGTGCGGTCGTCGCTTGGCGGGTGCACCAGTCCGACGGGGTGGTCCACCCCGCCATCGTTCCCATGGGATTCCCGGGGGACACCGTGCTTTTCCGCGGTCGTCCGGTGGATCTTCCCGGGACGCTGGCTTCGGCCTCGGCGGCCGACCGGACGTTGCTCCTGCAGGCGGTGGACGCGCGAAAGTCCGGCGACACCGGACGCGCCATGGAGATGATGGACGAGGTCCTGCGACGGGCTCCGATCCCCGAGGCCTACTACTACGCCGCCTCGTGGCGGTACGAACGGCGCTCGCCCCGCGACACGTCGCGCGCCGACTCCCTTCTGGGCAAAGGGCTGGCCGTGGATCCCGGGCATCCCTGGCTCCTGTTGCTGCAGGCCAGGAGGCTCGTTTCCCAGGGCAAGGCGAAGGAGGCGCGCGAGGTGCTGGTGAAGACCCTCGACTTCGCCCCCACCTTCCGACCCGCCATGGAGGATCTGGCCGGCGTGGAATTGCGCTCGGGAAACCTCCTCCGCGCGCAGAGGCTCGCCCAGTTGGCCCTGTCGCTGGCTCCCCGCGACAAGATGCGTTACGACATCCTGGCCGAAGTCCTCCTGACCCGCGAGAAGGACGATTCCGCCCGCGAAGCCATCCGCCTCGGATTGGAGATCTCTCCCGACGAGCCGCGCTACCTCTGGATCCGCGGATTGCTGGAAGAGGGCCACGGCGACACCACCTCGGCCCGCAAGGACTACGTGGCCGCCATGTCGAAGGGGCGGTTTCCCCAGGCCGAGGAGGCTCTTCGCACCCTGGGCCTGAAGCCCCTCCACGGCGCCGCGCGCACGGGAGCGGGGTTCGACGGCCTCCAGGCGGTCCAGACGGGGTTCGCCGTCGAGATCCTCGCTCCGCTGGTCCGCGCCTATCCGCGCTCGGCGCCTTTGCTCTACGCCCTCGGTCGGGCGCTCCAGGAGCAGGGGTACCTCGCGCAGGCCGACGACAGCTACCAGAAGGGGCTCGCGATCGACTCCACCGTTCCCGGCCTGGTTCCCTGGGCACGGGAGAACAGGAGGCGGCTGGAGGAGAAGGCCAAGGTCTTCGCGCAGGCCCAGACGGATTCCGGGAGGCCGGCGGGAAGCGACGATTCCCGTTGGTTCGACCTGGGCCACTACAAGGTCGCCTGGGGCGTCCCTCGCGACCAGTTCCTGTCCCAATTCGTTCCCGGCCGCTTCGAGAAGCCCTCCCCCTCCACGCTGCAGGAGCGGCGCACCATGTGGGGGATCGAACACGTCCAGACCCTGCGGTTCGACAGCACCGGCCTGTGGTCGGTGCAGGTGGTGCTGCACGACGCCGGCAACGCGAGCGTCGACCTGATGGAGGAGGGAATACGCCTCAACGCGCTGCAGGCCGGCTCGGGCTCCTTCAATGAAACCAAATTCTGTCAAGGGTGGGGCCAGGTGGAGTCGGTGTGGTGGGAGACCCCCGACACCTACGAGTTCATGGCCCTCCGGCCGTCCCAGCCCAAGGTCCTGGGGCTGATCCGCATCGGCAAGGACAGGGTCCCCGACGGAGGCGTCTGCGCCCTGGTTCCCTTGGCCCTGGATTCGACCCAGAAATGAGCGCGGGTCGCGACCGCGGCGTGGACGCCGCCCGCGGGCTGGCCATGGTCCTGATGACCTCCACCCACGCGCTGCGCGCCATCCAGCCGGCGACCACCCCGGAGTTCGGGGAATGGCTCCTGCGGATCGAACCCGTGACCCCGATGCTCTTCTTCGTGATCGCGGGCTGGTCCCTGGCCCGAAGCTTCCGCCGCAGTCCGGACCGCGGGGCCTGGCGCCGGCGCCACCTCCTGCGCGCCCTCGCGCTTTGGACGATTTCCGTCGCCATCTTCTTCGCCTATTCCGGCCCCCAGTGGCCGGAGCTCCTGGTGTCGAACGGAGTGCTGGGCTGCCTGGCCATCTCCATCGCGGTGGGCACCCTCCTGGGGGGAAGCCTGGTCGCGGCCACGGCGCTGCTGGCGGCCTCGGTGGCGGCCTGGCTGGTGCTGGACCGCCATGGGCTCCGGATCGACGGCATCGACAACGGCACGTTCCCCCTGCTCCCCTACCTTCCCGTGTTCCTGGGGGCCTACCTGTCCGAGCGGTTTCTGCGCTGGAAGTCCTGGACTCCCACCGTGCTGGCCACCATCGGCGCCGCCTGGGTGCTGGTGCTGAGCCTGCGTCCGGGATTCCGCCACCTCTGGGGCGACTGGGGAATCACCAACACCTACCAGGAATACTTCCAGACCGCCAAGCACCAGTACAACGGCTTCGCCCTCTCCTCGGACCTTCAGGACCCCCCTTCCCTCATACCTCTATTCATTG
>CAYXXL010000239.1:0-5260 GCA_964469025.1 uncultured Fibrobacteria bacterium | reverse complement strand
CCGACGTGCCCGGTCGACTGGTGAGGACGTTCCCCCGTCTGGCGGCCCCCGCCGACGTCCTGGTGCTGATGGCGGTCCTGGCGGCCGCCGGGTGGTCGTGGTTTTCCTCGCCCGGATCCGACGGATCCAAGGCCGCGGTGTACGTGGACGGAAAACGGATGGCCTGGTGGAACCTGGAAGGCCCGCTGGCGTTGGACACGGTGGAGGGCGCACTGGGCCCGGTGGTCGTGGAGCATGGGCGGGGTTCGGCCAGGATCCTGTGGGCGCCGTGTCCACACCACCTGTGCATGAAGGCCGGGAGCATCCATCGCACCGGCGCGGAACTGGCCTGCGTACCGTCCCATCTGGTGGTGGTGGTGGAAGGAACGGATGGAAGCGGGAATGGCGTCGACGCCGTCCCCTGAATCGCAGGACAGGATCCGTGCCGGGGCCCTACTCCTCGCGTCGGGACTCCAGATCGCGGAATCCCTGGTGCCGCGGGTTCCTCTCTTCCCGTGGCTGCGCCTGGGCCTGTCCTGGGCGGTGATCCTGCCTTTCCTCTCGGCCTTCGGGACCCTGCCCGCGGTGGGACTGTTCCTGTCCAGGAACATCCTCGCCGTGGCCTTCGGGGGCCAGCCGCCCACCACGTTCCTGATCTCCTCCGCTTCCGGTGCCGCCGCCATCCTCCTCCTGGGAGGGCCCATCCGCACGGGGCTGGCGCGAGGTTGGATCGGTTGGATCGGTGCCGGAATCCTGCAAGCCACGGCCTTCAACATGCTCCAACTGTTCCTGGTCACCTGGCTGCTGGTGGGTCACGGCGGCTACCTGTTCCAGATGGGGCCCATCCTCGCCTGGTCCATCGTCTCGGGAGCGGTCGTGGCCTGGATGGCGTCGCGCTGGTTCCCTCCCGAAGCCTGGGTGAAGCTGACGGCGTCCTGCCCCCAGGCCGCGCAAGTGGGGATCGTGCCCACCGCATGGCGGCTGGAAGCGGTGTTGTGGACGGCGGTCTGCCTGGCACCGGCCTTCCTGGACGGGGCCGAGCCGGTGCTTTCCATCCTTGGGGGTTGCGCCGTCTTCGCGATGGTCGGGAAGAGGTTCGGGGATCTGGAACTGCTCCTGCAAGCCTGGCCGTACTTCTTCTTCCTGGCCTGGTTCCATCTCCTGGACACGCCCGGACATCTCATGGGATTCGGCGGCGTCACCCGGGAAGGGATGAATTCCTTCCTGGTCCACGCCGGACGCCTGGGGGTCTTCCTGCTGGCTGGACGGAATCTGTTCCGGATCCTGCCCTGGAATTCGTTCCTGTCCAAAAGCCCCTGGGCGCGCGCCGTCTCCATCGCCCTGCCGTTGCTTCCCGGGCTGTTCCAGGCCTCCACCGCGGCGGCGCGCGAATCCTGGAACTCCCGGCGAGATCCCGGTTCTCCGAGCTACCCCGAGCGGCTTCTCTCGCGTCTCGGGGAAGGTTGAATCAGCGCAGTCCGGCCAGTTGGCGCCGAAGTTCGGCGAGATTCGCCTCCTTTCCGACCTGCCTGGCTTCGCGTTGCGTCCGGGTGAACCATTCCTGCTGGGACACGAACAGGATCTGCCGAGCCAGCCACTGCAATTCCGTGAAATCGCGCCCCTGGTTCGACAATTCCTGCCTCAAGGTCGCGGAAACCGGGAAGAAATCGTCCCGCCCGAGGTTGTCGAGGTCGGCGTCGCAAAGAATCCGTGCGAGGGGATCGCTTCCGGGAACCTGCCGCCAGACGCCGTCCACCTCCTTCATCGCGGTGCTCAGGATCAACGTCCGCACGCGGGACACATCGCCGGGCGGAAATCCGAACCCCGGAAGTGTCTCGCCCGCGATGCGCGCACCCACGGGCTCGTTGCCGTCGTAGGTCTCGATGAATCCGATGTCGTGGAAGAGGGCAGCGGCCAGGACCAGGTCGCGGTCGCCCGGCGCGACGCCTTCGCTTTCGCACAGCCGAACCGCGGCTGGAAACACGTCGGCCAGGGTGTGGTGGGCACCGTGGTAGAGCAGATGGGGCGGAAGCCTGGCGAGGAAAGCCTGCTCCACATGCTTCGCGAGTGCCCGAATCCGGTCGCCATCCCCGGTTTCACCGACGGCTGGATTGGATCCGGCATCTCCAGGGCTATCCTGGATGGTCGGCGATGGGGCGGTCGCTTCCCGCTTGGGCATCGGCATTGGGTATTCCATCATAGCTCCTTCCGGGCTGGGGCGCAGGTCGTTGGGGAACAATGGTGCCGTGGTGTGATGGTGGTCACAATGCCGGACGGTACCGGTTAGATTTCACCGCCTCATGTTCGAACAACTCGGCCGACGCCTGGAAGAGGCCATGAAGAAGCTGCGCGGGGAAGCGCGGCTGACCGAAGAAAACATCGCCGATTCCCTCCGGGACGTGCGACGCGCCCTGCTGGAAGCGGACGTCGAACTGGACGTCGCCAAGGCCTTCGTGGCGCGGGTCAGGGAGCGCGCCCTGGGTGTCCAGGTCACCCTTTCCGTGACGCCCGGCGAACAGATGGTCAAGGTGCTCCACGATTGCCTGGTGGAGACCTTGGGTGGAGAGGCCTCCGAACCCGCATTTCCGGGAAGCCCCACGCTGGTCCTGATGGTGGGGTTGCAGGGATCGGGCAAGACCACGTCGGCGGCCAAGCTCGCCTTGCATCTCAAGGAAAAGCGTGGACGGCGGCCCATGCTGGTGGCCTGCGACGTGTACCGCCCGGCGGCGGTGGAACAGCTCCAGGTCCTGGGAAGGAAGATCGGGGTTCCGGTCCACGCCGAGCCTGGGGAAACGGACGTGCTGGCCATCGCGCGGCGCGGGCGCCAGGCGGCGCGGGACCAGGCCTGCGACCTGGTGGTGTTCGACACGGCGGGTCGCCTCCAGATCGACGACACGCTCATGGACGAACTGGGTCGGCTCAAGAGGGAGCTCCAGCCGCAGGAGATCGTCTTCGTTGCCGACGCGATGACCGGACAGGAAGCCGTCCGCGTGGCGAAGTCCTTCCACGACAGGTTGTCCATCTCGGGAGTGGTCCTCACCAAGACCGACGGCGACGCCCGCGGCGGTGCCGCGCTGTCCTTGCGCGACGCCACCAAGGCCCGCCTTCTCTACGTGGGGACCGGCGAGGCCGTGGGGGCCTTCGAGGTTTTCGATCCAGCACGCATGGCGGGACGGATCCTGGGCATGGGGGACGTGGTCGGCCTGGTGGAGCGCGCCCAGGAGCGGCTGGACCAGGGCGAGGTCGAACGCCTGGGCAAGAAGATGTCCAGGAACCAGTTCGATCTGGAAGACATGCTGTCGCAGATCCGCCAGGTGAAGAAGCTGGGGAGCGTGATGGACATCGTCGGAATGATCCCCGGCGCGGGCAAGCTCAAGGAGAAGGCGGGGGAGATCGACGAGAAGGTGATCGGTCGGACCGAGGCCGTGCTTTCTTCCATGACCCGCCAGGAGCGCAAGAGCCCCAAGATCATCGACGGCCGCCGCCGCCTGCGCATCGCCAAGGGTTCCGGCACCGACCTCCAGCAGGTCAACCAGGTGCTGAAGCAGTACGAGCAGATGAAGCAGATGATGACCCAGTTCGGCAAGATGGGCGGCAAGATGAAGCACCTCCAGAAACTGGCGGGCGCCCGCGGCGGCAAAGGGGGATTCCCGGGATTCCCGGGGATGTAGGGACGCGGAATTGTAGGGGCGCAGGGGATTGTTGCAGGGGCGAAAAATTTTTCGCCCCTGCAATTGGGGGTTGCCCCTACAATCCCGCGTCCCGCGCGACCCGCCACCCCAGCCCCAGCAGCCTCCAGGCGGCCCTTTGACGGATTTCGTCGCGGTTGCCGGTTAGGCGCAGTCCATCGGTCATCTCCCCATTTGGGCCGCTGGAGGCGATCCACACCAGTCCCACCGGTTTTTCCGGGGTACCGCCGTCCGGCCCGGCGATGCCGGTGACGGAAAGCCCGAATCCCCTTTCTCCCGCCAGGCGGGCGGCGCCCCGCGCCATCTCCAGGGCCGTCTCGCGGCTCACGGCGCCGTGGACCGACAGGGTGTCCTCGGAGACTCCCAGCAACGACCGCTTGAGGTCGTTGGAATAGGAGATGACACCGCCCCACAGGACCTGGGAGACGCCGGGTTCGGCGGCGAATTCGGCACAGGCGAGCCCCGCCGTGCAGGACTCCGCGAAGGCGAGCTTCCAACCGCGATTTCGCAATCCAGACAGCAGCGCCTGACGCAAGGTCGTTCCCGGGGGCTGGACCACGCCGTCCCCCAGATGGGCGGCCACCTTCGCGAGGAGCACCTGGGCGCGTTCCTCCCTGCCCTCGCGAGGTCCGCGGACCAGAACCTGGATTTCCACGCCGAACGGTCCCGGCAGCGAGCAGAATTCCGATTCGCCCAGGTCCAGGTCCCGCATCCGGCTCTCCTGCTCGGATTCGCCCAGGCCGTGGGTGAACAGCCTCGCGACCCCGGGAGGATCGGCCAGCGGAGCGAGTTCCCGGCGCAGGGAGGCGTCGAAGATCGCGCGCATCTCGCGGGGAACGCCAGGAAGGCAGATGAGACGGAACCTGTCCTGAGCCTGCCCTGAGCCCGGTCGAAGGGCTCCGTCGAAGGGATCGTCCGATTCCACCAGGAAGGCCGGGGCCGATCCCGCCGGGTTGGGCACCACGCGGGCCCCCTCCGGGACGTCGGCCTGCAGGAACGACGAAGCATCCAACGGGCGTCCGAACCCGGCGTAGCGCGCCGCGACCTGCGCCAACGCCTCTTCGGATCGCACCAATTTCCGTCCAAAGGCCCGCGCCGCCTCGTCCCGGGTGCGGTCGTCGCGCGTGGGGCCCAATCCCCCGGTGCAGATCACCGTGCGACCGGGCTCCCGCAGCTGACTGATCGCCGAAACCAGCGCGCCGGGGGTGTCGGACACCACCCGCACCTCGGCCAGCGGCACCCCCATGCCGAAGAGCTCCCGGGCCAGCCACGCCGCATTCGCCTCCGATCGGCGTCCCTGGAGGATCTCGTCCCCCACCACCACCACCGCGACGTCGCGGCTCAAAGCATGTCGGCGGCCAGTTCCGCGAGTTCCGAGCGCTCGCCCTTCACCAGCGTGACGTGCCCGGCGATGGGATGCTCGCCGAATTTCTTGACCACGTGCGTGAGGCCGGAGGAGTGCGCGTCCAGGTAGGGCGTGTCGATCTGCTGGAGGTCGCCGGTGAGCACCACCTTGGATTTTCCCGCCGCGCGCGTGATGATCGTCTTGATCTCGTGGGGCGTCAGGTTCTGCGCCTCGTCGATCACGATGA
>CAYXXL010000238.1:0-5270 GCA_964469025.1 uncultured Fibrobacteria bacterium | reverse complement strand
ACTTGGCGGCAAACATCGCCTGGGTGGCCTCCAACAACGGGGATTCCTTCTCCCTGGAGCGAGCCCGACGCTCGGGGATTCCCGCCCACCATGTTTCCGTGCGCACCGAAGGCGGCCCGGAAGGGGTGGAGCGGAGGCTCCTGGGACTCGTGCGGGAACACGCGGTGCGCGTCCTTGTGCTGGCCGGGTACATGAAGGTGCTGCCTGCCGCTGTGATCCGCGCCCTGCCCGGGCGGGTGGTGAACATCCACCCCGCCCTCCTGCCCGCTTTCGGCGGAAAGGGCATGTACGGCGTCCACGTCCACGAGGCGGTGCTGAAGAGCGGAGTCCAGTGGACCGGTGTTACAATTCACCTGGTGACGGAGAACTACGACGAAGGACCCGTCCTTCGCCAACGCGTGGCGACCGTGATGCCGGGGGACACTCCCGCGTCCCTGGGGGCTCGAGTCCTCGCCCTGGAGCACGACACCCTCTGGCGGGAAGTGCGCGCCCTTTTGGAAAGGACCTGAACCGTGTTCGATTTCTTCCTGCAGACCGCCAGGCACAACGAAGATCCTTGCCTGCAGATTTCGGGTTCGTGTCGCGAGTACAGCCTGGATCTCTTCAACGCCGCCGTGAAGGAAGCCGCGACCACGGCGGTGAAGGCCGTCTATCTTGATCTTTCGCGGACCAAGCTCCTGGACTCGGCGTCGCTGGGGACCATCGTCTCCCATTTCAACCTGCTGCGGGCCCAGGGAAAGAAGCTCGTCCTTCTCAACCCTTCCGCATCCTGCCTCCATCTTCTGGAAATCACTTCCCTCACCCGGGTGCTGGAGATCGAATACGACTCCGCACCCACCGCCTGAAAGGCACTTCCTTGGATTTGCGAGAGACACCGCTGGCCGCACGCCATATCGCCCTCGGGGCCCGCATGGTCCCCTTCTCCGGCTGGAACATGCCCGTGCAGTACAACGGGATCGTGGAGGAGCACAAGGCCGTGCGCGAACGGGCGGGGCTTTTCGACGTCTCCCACATGGGGCGGTTCGTGGTCCGCGGACCGGGCGCCCTGGCGCACCTGGAAGGTCTCACCACCAACGCGGTTTCCAAGCTCGCCATCGGGCAGTTCCAATATTCGTCCCTCCCCAACGCCCACGGTGGCCTGGTCGACGACATCCTGGTGGGGCGCACCGCGGCCGACGAATTCCAGGTGGTGGTGAACGCGGGGAATCTCGCGACCGACCGCGATCTCCTGCGAGCGAGCCTGCCCGCCGGGACGGAATTCGTCGACGAGAGCCTGACCCATGGAATCCTGGCCCTGCAGGGGCCCGCTTCCGTCTCCATGCTGTCCTCCATCGCTCCCGACCTGGACACGGGGATGGGGGTCTACCACGTGGGGTGGGCCACCGTCGCCGGAGCCCGCACCCTAGTTTCCCGCACCGGCTACACCGGGGAGGACGGCTTCGAGATCTACGCTTCCCTGGACCGCCTGGTGGCGGTGTGGGACCGGCTGCTGGAGGCCGGCGCTTCTCCCGCGGGATTGGGCGCCCGCGATTCCCTGCGCCTGGAGGCGGGGTATTCCCTGTACGGGCACGAGTTGTCGGAATCCGTCTCGCCTCTGGAGGCCGGTCTGGCCTGGATCTGCGACCTCGGCAAGGAGTTCACCGGCTCCGCCGCGCTCCGGGCCCAGAAGGCGGCGGGAGTGCCCCGCACCGTGGTGGGACTTTCCATGGAGAATCGCGCCATCCCGCGCCAAGGCTACGCGGTCTTCTCCGGAGAGGAGAGGGTGGGGGAGGTCACTTCCGGCACCCAGAGTCCCACGTTGGGACGGGGAATCGCCCTCGCGCTGGTGCGCACCGGATCCCTGGCCCGCGGAGCGGTCGCGCAAGTGGAGATCCGCGGCAAACGCGAGCCCGCCCTGGTGGTGGACCGGCGATTCGTCCGCCGCTCCTGATGGCCAAAAAGCGTCCAGAACTCTCCAAGGGGCGCCGTGCGGAACGGACTTCGGCGAAGCGGGCCGCGGCGCCGGTCGGACCTCGCCTGGGCTGGCAGATCGGCGGGGCGGTGCTGGTCGTGCTCTCCCTGTGGCTGCTTCTCGCGCTGGTGTTGGGAATCCTGCGTTCCCAGGACCACCCTCTGGGCCCCTACCTGGGGACCGAAGTGGCCGAGCGCACCGCCTGGTTCCTGGGGATCCTCCCCGCCCTGGTCCTGCCCCTGGCGTGGGGTCTGACGGGCGTCCGCTGGATCGCGGGACCCCATCCGAGGCTGGGCCGCTCCGTCCGCGGGGTCTGGCTCGGTTGGGCACACCTCCTCCTTTTCCTCTCCCTGGCCGACCTTTCCACGCCCGACGTGGCCACCAACGGGCTGCCCGTGGAAGTCCTGGTGAGAAGAGGGGGTCTTCTGGGACAGTTCCTGGTCGGATCGCTGCTGCTTCCCGTGTTCGGGCCCCATTGGCTGGGACCGGCCCTCATCCTTTCCGCGACCTTCCTCGCCTCGGCGCTGTACGTTCCGGGCGTCACGCCGCGAAGGTTTCTGGCGTGGGTGGCCCGGACCGCCAGGGCGCTCCTGGCGCGTCTGCGGGACAATGCGGCGCGGAACGCTTCGCCGGACCGGCCTCGGCAGGTCAGATCGGACCGCCGGCCCGATCTGGAAGCGCTCGCCGAACGCGACCTCCTCGCCGGAGGTGCCCTGGCCCTGGGCGTGGAACCCCGGGGGCGGTTCATGGATCGTCGGGTCCGCCCCGAGCCGGAGGAGGGCATCCTGCCCATGGATCCCGGCACGCCGGCTCCGCGGGCCCGCGCGGGACGCACCGCGCTGGTTCCGGGATCCGTCCTGGCGGCGGCCTCCGCGGAACAGGCGGCGGAGCTGGACGGCCGGGCGTTGGAGGTTTACCGGAATCTGTCCGAATGGCGACCGCTCCGGCCCGAGGACCTGGTGGGACTCAACCCGCTGGAAATCCGCGAACTGAAGCGCCGCGACGAGGAAGTGCGCCGGGCGGCCATGCTCAACGAATGGGAAGACCGTTCGGTGCAGGCCCAGGTCAGCCGCAGACCCCGGATCGCGGCGGAACCGGATTCCGTCCCCGAGCCCAGACCCACCCGGCGCTTGGCCGTGCCCGAAGCCGAGGAGCCTGCACGACCAGAACCCGAGCCGGAGCTCGCCGAGGACGATGGCGTGCCTGAGTCGGACGAGGGTCTCGCCCAGGGCGCCGAAGGCCCCGCGAAGGACGCTCTTGCGCGGCCCCGCATCGTCGCGCCCAGGCCCCGGTCGATCTCCCTGCCCAAGCCATCGCAGCGGCGGGTTGCGGAGGAGGCCGCGGGCAGGTACATCGTGCCGGACGTCTCCATCCTTCCCGACTCCCCCGCGGCGGAATACGAAGTCGACGAAACCGAACTGCAGGCCACCGCGGACCGTCTGGTGCTCCAGCTTCGCAACTTCAACGTGCAGGGCAAGGTGCTGCAGATCGAGCCGGGTCCCGTCATCACGCGGTTCAAGATCGAACTCGCCCCCGGAACCCCGGTGCGCAAGATCTCCAACCTCTCCGAGGACCTGGCCCTGGCCCTTCGCGCCCGGCGCATCCGCATCCAGGCTCCCATCCCCGGCGAATCCCTGGTGGGCGTGGAGATCCCCAACACCAAGCCGGAAACCGTCCACATCAAGGAGCTTCTGCGCGCTCCGCAGTTCCGGGATGCCCGCATGAAACTGCCCGTGGTGCTGGGCAAGGACACCGCCGGCCACCCCTACTTCACCGACCTCGCGCGGGCGCCGCACCTTCTCATCGCCGGTCAGACGGGATCGGGAAAGTCCGTGTGCATCAACACCATCATGAGCTCGTTCCTGTTCAGCCAGTCGCCGGAGCGGTTGCGCATGATCCTGATCGACCCCAAGGTGGTGGAACTTTCCACCTACGCGCAGATCCCGCACCTGCTGGCTCCGGTGGTGACCAGGCCCGAGGAAGCCGTGCAGGCGCTCAAGTGGACCGCTCGCGAGATGGACCGCCGCTACGACATCCTGGCCCTGGCGGGCGTGCGCAACATCGCCGGGTTCAACGACAAGTACGAGGCGGGGACCCTTTCGGAATCCCTGCCGGAGGAGGAGCGGGGACGCATGCCCTACCTGCTCCTGATCATCGACGAATTCGCCGACCTGATGATGGTGGCGGGAAAGGAAGTGGAGACCAACGTCGCGCGCATCGCCCAGAAGGCCCGCGCCGTGGGCATCCACATGATACTGGCCACGCAGAGACCGTCCACCAACGTCATCACCGGCGTGATCAAGGCCAACCTGCCCACCCGCATCGCCTTCCAGGTGGCCAGCCAGATCGACGCCAGGACGATTCTCGACAAGCAGGGCGCGGAAGACCTCCTGGGGCGCGGCGACATGCTCTTCCGGGGCATCGAAGCCCCGGAGGCGGTGCGCGTCCACGGCGCTTTCGTGAGCGACGAGGGCGCGGAAGCGGCGGCCTTGGCGGCCAGCTCCCAAGACGTCCATTTCCCCACCGTGGAAACCTTCGACACCGGCGAGGACGGCGGGGAGGGGGAAGAGGGCACGGACGAGGCTCCCGTCAAACTGGATTCCAAGTTCGCCGACGCCGCGCGCCTGGTGGTGCTGGCCCGTGCAGGCAGCGTGTCCATGCTGCAGCGCAAGATGGAGATCGGGTTCGCGCGCGCCGGTCGCCTGATGGACCAGTTGGAACGCATGGGCGTGGTGGGCAAGGATCGCGGCTCCAAGGCTCGCGAATTGTTGTTGGATGAACTCCAGGTCGAGGATCTGATCCGGAGGCTGGAGGACGGACCCTGAGGATCCCCGCCGTAGAGACGGCCCTGCGGCGGGGATCGCCGTTTCCACTATCTTTCACGATGTTCATGGAAGATCATTCCCAGTCAGCGGTGCTTTCGGATTCCCGACCCGTCGCGTTCTTCGATTTCGACGACACATTGGTCTTCGGCGACTCCATGCTGCACTGGCAGCGGTGGTACGCCCGACGCCGCCACCTGTGGGGGGTGGGGCCGTGGATCTGGCTTTCGGTGGCGATGCGACTCCTGGGCAAGCCCTCGGTCTGGCTCAAGAGGGCCTACATGGCCACCGCCAACCGCGAAACCCCGGATTCCCGCACCAATCTGGTTCGCCAGTTCAGCCGGGAATTCCTTTCGCAGTGCGGGTTGACGGAAATCATCGACAGGGTCTGGATGCACCACGCGCTTGGGCATCGGATCGTGGTGGTCACGGCTTCTCCTTCCTTCTACCTCTGGAACCTGGACGACATCCTCCCTCCGCACGAACTGGTGGCCACG
>CAYXXL010000237.1:0-5278 GCA_964469025.1 uncultured Fibrobacteria bacterium | reverse complement strand
CTTCCGCCAGTCGATCGCCCAGGATGGAATCGAGGGGGTGGGCCTCGGAGCCCGCGAGCGTCGGATTGGACCGGCCCATGTTGAGGCCGTAGAGGACCTTCCAATCGGTCGCTCGCAGGAAATCGGCCAGGCGTTGGAGGTCCTGGAACGAAACGGAGGCTCCTCCCCCGGCCCCATTGCCGGTGGAATCCCATGCCCTCAGCTCCACCGAGGCTCCACCGATGCGAAGAAGTCCTGGGCCGAGCCCATTGAACAGCCCGATCATGTCGGCGTTGTTTTCGGCTTGGAACGTCCCGCCTTTCAACACGGCTGTTTCGAAGCTCAAGCCGATGAACCTCGGGGGGATGGCGAGGGCGGGCACATTCGTCGCCACGTTCAAAGTGACGGTGGGAGTGGTGGCCGCCCCGCCAGTGGCGGCGGTCAGCAGGCCAAGGAGAAGGGCTCGGGTTCGAGAGCGGTTCATGCTGTTTTGCTCGCGGATGAATGGGTTCCGTGCCTCGCTTCGCGAGGGGCGTGGCGCGATCTCAGTCGCCCTTCAGGAGCAGCTGTTCGAAGGTCCCGCGATCCGTCCGGATCCTTGCCAGGTAGATTCCCCGATGCAGGCCCGCGAAGGAGACGTCCGAACTCCCCGTCGCCGCGAGGACCCGGGCACCCTGGGGCGTGAAGATCTCCGCCGACCGCAGGGTCCAGCCATCCGCGACGGAAAGGCGGTGGGACTGGACGTCGATGAGGATCGGATTCGAGCTGGTTCCGGACTGCGTCCGGATCGAGGTCGTGGCGGTACAGGCGCCTTCTCCCTGGATGCAGGCCATTGCGGTCTTGTAGGCCATTTCCGCGGCCTTGAGTCCGGCGTTGAGGGCCGAGGAGGTGTCGTCCACCGAATTGTTGAAGGTCCACTGGAGGTCTCCGCCCTGCGTGCGTCCGGCGTGGGCCATGACATTCGTCCTGGCGACATCGGGGGCGTCGGCGGTGTAGGCGTACATCGCGGAAGGATCCGTATCGAAGTTGTTGTAGACGTTGGCGCCGGAAAACGACTTGACCGTCGCGGGCACTTTCTCGTTGCGGCTCGCGGCCACGTAGGCGTCGAAATCGACCGTGGAATTGGGATATGTGGCATCCCCGTAGGCCACGAAGCGCTTCTGGCCCTCGATGTGGTTGTTCCAGGCCTTGATGGTTCCGCCGGCCTCGCTGGAGAAGCTGCCCAGGCTCGGGTCGTCGGCCTGCTTGGTCGGATCCCAGACGTCGGTGCCCTGCAAGGACGTGAGCATGGGATACCTGCAGGCGCGGAAGTAGTTTCCTTCCTCGAAGATCGAGGAGCCCATCGTGGAACCAGCCCCGTACTTGTCGTTGCCGTCGTAGTAGTTGTTGTAGACGTGCGCGGAATAGAAGCGCACGCGGGGGTGGCGCGAGTCGGAGTGGTCGAACCAGTTGTGGTGGTAGGTGATGTAGAGCCCGGTGGTGGTGTTCTCGGAAAGGCCCAGCAGGCTGCACTTTCCGTTGTCCCAGAAGTGGTCGTAGTCGATGGTCACGTAGGTGGACAGCTTGACATCCATGGCGCCGTCGCCCTTGAACTGGTCGGCGGCGCTCCCGGGCATGCCGTAGAAATGGTCGTTGTTGTGGATCCAGATGTGGTCGTTGGCCTGCTGGAGACCGATGTCGTCGAGGGCCGTGCTGTTGACGTTCATGACCCCCAGGTTGCGGACCTCGAGGTTCGTTGCTCCCTTGACCCGAACCCCCCAGCCGTTCGCGGTGGCGTCGTTGCCCACGCCTTCGAAGGTCATGTGGCCGGTGGCGAGATTCTTGTTCCCGAGAAGGATGTCGCCGTCCTGGGTGTAGGTGGGGTCCGTCACCTGCCCCACCACCCGGACGATGAGCGGACGGCTGTCCTTGCCCTTGGCGAATGCGTCCAGGATGGTCTGGATGCCCACGCAGGGATTGGCGTTGGCGCCGGTCACCGTGAGGGAGATGGCGTCCTTGGTCTTCTGGGTGAGGTACAGGATGACGGCGCCGGTCATGGGAGTGCCATCCAGGTTGTAGGCGCTGGGGATGTTACCTCCGGAGAAGGCGAACCCCGAGCGGTCGTTCGCCATCACGGTCAGGGCGCTGGTGGTGGCTGCGGTCCCTTCCTTGCCAGCGACAACCGGCACCACCTTGAGGGTGTAGCTTCCGGCTTTGAGACCGATCGCGTCGGCGCGCCAGTAGGAACCGTAGCTGCGGATCAACGGGTTGTCGAGCTTCTGGTTGGCGACTCCGGCGCCGTTCACATAGACGTCGTAGCTGTCGGCTTTGCCGGTCGTCTGCCATTCGACATAGGCCGTTTCGAGCCAGCCACCGGCGTTCTTGATGGTCACGGTCTGGGCCTGGAGTGCGATGGCGCCCAGAAGGAGTCCGGCGAGGGAGAATCTTGCGTTCATGGCTTCTTACCTGTTCGAATGAACCGGGAATGCAGGTCCCGGCGCCGGTGACGTGAGTGTCGCGGCGCACAGGAGCCAATCTAGGGCGAGGATATTGTCCATTGTGGGTGGTTCCGGACACAACCGTTGAAGTCAGGTCAATCGGGGGTCCCGATGCACCTGCATTCCTCGCCGTTCAATGCTGGCTGGAGGCCACCGCCGCCGCCAAGACGACGCCGAAGATCAACATCACCACCCCCAGGAACCGCAACCCCGCGCTTCCGGTCGATGTCCTCCGGAAAGCCACTTGCACGGTGTCCCCGGCCCGCACCGTGACGTCCTGGTAGGTCCGGTCCCAGACGGAATCCGGCTGGGCCGCGGCCGCGGCCAACAGACCGATGCCGATGGCCGCCACCGCGACTCCGGCGACGACGGCTCCCGCGTCGTCGCCGGAGCGTTGGCTGTTCCCGTGGGAAGGCCGCGAACTCGAAGTCGGTCTGGAGGGAGCCATCGCCGAGGAACGTTCGGAGGACGGACGCCAATGCCGCTCCCGGTACCCGTGCGCTGGCTGGATCCACAGGTAGTCGAAGGAGACCATCGGTTCCAGTTCCAGGTCGGACACCGGAGGAGGGGCGTCCTCCGCCCCGGCTTCCGGGTCGGGAACGACGGACACGCGGTGTTCTCCCGGCCAGACCTCCGCGATGAGCGGACTGTGTCCGGCGTAGCTCCCGTCGATCCAGATCTTGTTCGATCGGGAGGTGCTCACCTGGATGGATCCGGAATCCGCACTGGTGGCCGGAGCATTTTCCGCGATGCGCTCCACGACCAACCGGGCCAGGCGTTCCAAAGTTCCCGCCCGAGGCTCGCCCAACTCGGCATCTGCCCTGTCCATGACCAGTTGGCTGTCCAGGTGGATTTCCATCAGGGTCAGGTGGGTGGCTCCATCGTCGCGGGTCAAGTGGGGGATGAACAGGATGCTCGCATCCAGGGACCGGCCCAGGGATTCCATGCAGGAGTCGGTGCAGTCGGTGTCGGAGATGGCGATCCGTCCCAGGACGGAGTCCACACGGCTTCCGGTTTGCATGTGCCATTTTCCGGTTCCCTCGAGTTCCCCTTGCAGGAGGGTTCGCAGACGCGCCGGGAGACGGTCTTCCACCGATGTGTCGCGAAACCCCACCAATGCGGCCTGTGGGAGGTGATCGGTGGATCCCCACATCCAAAGGCTTCTGGCCGGCACGACGGTGAACGGGATCATCGCGGTCAGCAGGAAGAGTGTCGGGAAGCTGGGGATCGGGGGGTGGCGCATAGGAGTGAAAGTTCGGAAACACCGGATCCGAAGTCAATGCCCCCGATCTGGAAGGAGGACGACTTTCCAGGCATTTGTATCGTTACCGCCATCTATGCGCAAGTTGCTCCTGACCCTCTGCTTGACCTCCCTCCCCGTGTTCGCACTGGATGAAAAACCCCTCCTGGCCCAAGGCGACATGGAAGCCAGCTTCCATACCCGGGTGGACGGGACCTACCAGATGCTGGGCGACGATTGGGGGTACTATTCGGCGCCCACCCCGACCGCGCCGATCTCCTGGGGGATGGACGCCAACTTCAAATACGGCATGAGCGAGTCGTCGGATCTGGAAATCTCCATGCCCTGGGTGTTTCGCGACGCCGACTGGGCCTCGCAGGGGGAACCGCGCCGGGACGACTGGTACACGGGTTTCGACCGCGTTTCCCTGGTGGCCAAGGTCGATGTGGCCAAGTTCGGGGTCGGACCCCTCTTCGGATTCGACTTTCCGCTGGGAAACGAGAAGGTGGTCGGGTTCGACCCCGAATGGGGGTTCACCTTCGGCGGCTGGGGCGGGTACCACAAGGCCAACCGGTGGATCGACGGGTACGCCACATGGTCCATCACCCCCCAAACATCCTCCGGCTACCGGCCCGGAAGCCAGCAAGTGGCCTTGTTCACGACGGGAATCCAGTTGGACGAGGGGGTGGCTCCCACCTTCGGGATGCAGTGGAACAGATTCGGCTCCAACAGCTTGAAGGGCGTGGTCCAGACCGACGAGCAGGAGAGCATCACCGCCTCCCCGGGGTGCATCCTGGAGCTGGACGAGGACTGGAACCTGGAAGTGAAGCTCCCGGTGGTCTTCGCGGGCCGCAACACCTACGGGACGGCGGGAATCTCGCTGGGAATCGTGGGCTCCTTCGAGAACTGAGTTTCTAGCTTCGCTTTCCTCATGACCCAGCGACCATGCATCGCCATCGTCGGCCGGGCCAACGTGGGCAAGTCTTCCCTCTTCAACCGGTTGCTGGGGCACCGCGCCGCGGTGGTGGACGACCGGCCCGGCGTGACCCGCGACCGGCACTTCCAGGAATGGGAGTTCGACGGTCGGCGCGTGGACCTGGTGGACACCGGTGGGTTCATCGACGAGTCCATCGATCCGCTGGCGGAACAGGTCCGCCACCAGATCGATCTCGCGGTGGAATCCGCGGACGTGGTGCTGTTCATGATCGATGCGCGCACCGGGGTGACCTACGACGACCTGCAGTTGTCCCGCGCCGTCCAACGCAAGGGGAAGACCATCCTGCTTCTGGCCAACAAGGCCGAACGCCCCCAGGATCGGGAAGCGGTCTCCGAATGGTTGCAGTTGGGCATGGGCCCGGCCAATTGTGTGTCTGCGACCATGGGCTACGGCCTGGACGGCTTGGCAGAGCGCCTGCGCGAACTGGTCCCGCCCGGCGGGGCTCCGGTGCCGGACGAACGCATCCGGGTGGCCATCCTGGGTCGGCCCAACGCGGGCAAGAGCACCTTGGTGAACCGGCTCTTGGGCCAGGATCGCATGATCGTCTCCGAGACACAGCGCTTCATGGCCGAGCGGATGCATGCC
>CAYXXL010000236.1:0-5285 GCA_964469025.1 uncultured Fibrobacteria bacterium | reverse complement strand
ATGTGCTCCTCTCTGCGTGATTATGTGAAGAGAGTTTGGCGCTCGGCCATGCTGGCGGGCGTGCTGGGAACCGGGATCCGCGTGGGAGCAAATCTGTTGCTGCTTCCACTGGTCCTGGATCCCAGGAAACTGTCTTCTTCGGAATTGGCTTTGTGGTGGGTGTTCATGGCTCTGGAGGGATTTGGGGGTCTGTCGGATTTCGGGTTTGGATCCACCATCCCGCGCATCTACAGCTATTTGTTGGCCGGGGCGGAGGATTTTGAGGCTGAAGGGCTGCGTCCCGCCAAAGGGGTTGGGCCGCCAAATTTTGCGGGAATTTGCCGGGTGAATGCCACCGTGCAGTCCCTTTATTTGAAGATTTCCCTGGCGGCGGTGGGATTGCTGGCGGTTGGCGGGACCTTATATTTGATAAAGCCGGTGGCGGACAGCGGGCTGGGAGGGAGGGCCTGGTGGCTTTGGGGGTTCCTGGTGATGGCCATCTGCTACAATCTGGCCACCAGCCATTGGACGCTGGCTGTGCAGGGGCTGAATCGGATGCGCGATTTGCAAGTGTCTTATGTCATGGGGGGGGTGAGCTATGTGGCCTGCGCCGCGGTATTGCTGACTTGCAAAATGGGTCTGGCTTCGATGGTCATTGCCTATTTCATCGGGGGATGGGTTCTGCGCTGGAAATGCCGCCAGGTTTATCTGCGGGCCGTTCCCCAACCGGACAGTTCCCGTCGCTACGTCCTGGTGCAATGGACCGACAGGAACTGATTCAGACCGGTCCGGGTCCCTGGTAGTAGGCCGTCTCGTAGCGCCGGGCGCGAAGGACCTCGAGGAACGATCCCGGTTTCGCGGAGCGCTCCAACCGCGCGAACAGTCCCGTCGCCAGGGTCGGAAACCAGCGGGCCAGACGGATCGCCGTAGTCTCCGGGAAGGGATAGAATCCGCTCCCTCGGATGTCGGTGACGCGAAAGAACTCGTCGGCCTCGGCGAAGGCTCGAAGACCTGGAGCGGTGAATCCGCGCACGTGCGGACCCAGCACCTTCATGCCCGAGGGCTGCATGCCCACCAGGAGCATGGCCCGGTCGTGCCAGGCCGCGAGGTTGGGAACCCCGATCAGGAACAGCCCGCGAGGAGGCAGCACCCGCGAAACCTCAGAGAAGATCCAGAACAGGTCCTTGGTGTGCTCCAGCACCTGGTTCATGAGCACCACGTCCAAGGAACCGTCGGCGAAGGGCAGTCGGTCGCGTTCCACGTCCCCGCCTTGGGCGTCGATGCCGCGCTCGGCGCATTTCTCGCGGTAGGGCGCATAGCCCTCCAGCCCGAAGAGGTCGGCCCGGCCCCCTATGGCATCCCGGATGGCCGCGAGGTCGTCTCCGTACCCGCAGCCCACGTCGAGGACCCGGATGGGACGGTCCTCCCGGGCGACCCCGGCGGCCCAGCTCCTCAGGATGGGCCGCCCGTAGACCAGATGCTCGGTGCCTTCCTTGAGCACCAGGGACTTCTTGTAGAGGAGATCCTTCCACGACATATGGCATCTCTAAGGTAGATCAGCGGCACCGAGCTTGGGAACGCGGCTCAGCCTCCCGCTCTCGCCGCTTCACGCAGCGCTGGGCCAGCTCGCTCCGGCAGACGGTAGGCGGTGGCCTCGGCGAGGTGCGCCAATCCCACCCGTTGGGATCCGTCCATGTCGGCGATGGTCCGCGCGACCCGGAGGATCCGGTCGTGGGAACGCGCGGAGAAGCCCAATCGGGCCGCCGCTCGCGACAGGAAGTCGGATTCCGCGTTCCCCAGGGAGCAGGCTTCCGTCAATTTCCGTCCGGAAAGATCCGCGTTGGGGACCCTTCCGCCCCGCCCGAAACGGAATGCCTCCGCGGCCAGGACCATTCCCCGAAGAGTGGCGGAGTCCAGGCCTCTTGGCCGGTGGGAGAGATCCTCTGGGGCCACCGCCTGGATCTCCAGGTGGATGTCGAGCCGGTCCAGGAGGGGGCCGGACAGCCTGGCTCGGTACCTGTCCCGTTCCAGGGCGGAGCAGGTGCAAGCCCGCAGCCGGTTCCCGTGGTGCCCGCAGGGGCAGGGATTGGTGGCCGCCAGGACCTGGCACCGGCACGGAAAGCGCACCGCAGCCAAGGCGCGGCAGACCATGATCTCCCCGTCTTCCAAGGGCTGGCGCAGCGATTCCAGGACATGCCTGGGGAATTCCGCGAGTTCGTCCAGGAAAAGCACCCCGCGATGGGCCAGCGACACCTCCCCCGGGCGGGCGTAGGGACCGCCTCCCACCAGGGAAGCCATGGAGGCCGAATGGTGCGGCGAGCGGAACGGACGGTCGGCCAGGAGGGAGTGCCCCGGGTCGATCAATCCCGCCACCGAATGGATGCGCGAGGCCTCCAGCAGCTCCCAGTCGCCCAGCGGAGGCAGGATGCCGGGAAAGCGGCGGGCCAGCAGCGTCTTGCCCGATCCCGGGGGGCCCTCCATGAGCACGTTGTGCCCGCCCGCCGCGGCCACCGCCAAGGCCCGCTTGGCCGCCTCTTGGCCCACGACGTCGGACATGTCCGGAATCTGTCCGAAGATCCGTTCGCGCGCGATTCGGGGAGCGCGGGGTGGAACCTCCCCGTCCTCCAGCAGTCGGACCGCCTCGCCGAAATCGGAGAGGGCCACGATGTCCAGGTCCGGCACCACTTCCACCTCGGGCAGGTTTCCGGCGGGGAAGGCCAGGCGCAGGTGCCCCGCCTCGCGAAGCCCCATGGCCAGCGCCAGCGCTCCCCGGACCGGACGGATTCCGCCATCCAGTCCCAGTTCCCCGATGAAGACGCGGTCGGCGTCGGCGGACTTGGGGAAGATCTGCTCGCAGGCCTCCAGCACCGCCAGGGCAAGGGGCAGGTCGAAACCCGTCCCCGCCTTGCGGAGGTCGGAGGGGGCGAGATTGGCCGTGATTCTCCTGGGCTGGAGACGGTATCCCGTGTGGCGAAGGGCGGAAAGGATCCGGTCGCGGCTTTCACGCACCGCGCCGTCGGGAAGGCCCACGATGGAGAAGGCGGGAAGACCCGGCCCCGCCTCGCACTCGATGGTGACGGGAACCGCCGCAAGTCCCACCAGAGCGGCGCTTTGCCGCCGCGAGATCACGCTGCCGCCCTCGCCGAAAGGCTTTGGCGCCACCGGGCCACCACGGCGCGGACGACCAGCGAACGCAGCAACGGGGTGAGCTCAAGCGGCGAACGACCGGCCCGGCCCAGCGGGAAGAGGACTAGCGGGCCATGGCGCGCGGTCCAGACCTGGATCTGGTCCAGCTGTAGACCTCCGGACAGGTCCACGCTCGCTGTGGATGGGCGTCCGGGATTGTGTTCGATGGAAACGGAGATGATCTCGAGTGGGCGCATGTCTTTTGCCTCGTCGGTCCCGAAGGGAGAAGGACGGCGCCGCCGCGATCGGGGTGAAGTCGCGGCGGCGCCGAAAGCTCGGGATCAAGCCGTGGGCAGTGCCTCGAAGCGGGACAGGACCTCGGCCTGGATCCGTTCGTTCACGGTTCGATCGATGGCGTGGAAGATCGGGAAGTACTGGTCGGTTCCCGGCTTCTTCTCGCTGGGGTAGGACAGGAACAGCCCCTTCGAACCTTCGATGATCCGGCAGCCGTTGACGCGCAACGACCCGTTGAGGACGATGGACGCCATGGCCTTGACGCGCGATCCTTCGGGATTGCGCACGGGCCAGATCTGGACCTCGGTCAGGTCGACGACGGTGTTCGGTGCTGTGGTGCTGCGGGGCATTGGCTTCTCTCTTTTTTCTCCGGGATCGGGATTGACCCGGACAGACGATTTGGATTGGGAATGGCGTGCCAAAATCAGGCATGTGCGGGGAGGTCCATCCAAGGATGGACCCGCGCATGCACGAGGGAGGCCTCCAGGACATAGCTGGATTTATGGAAGATTTAATTCCTTATTGAGAACTTTATTTCCCAATTTTGCGAGAACCGGCGATTCCGTCGCCTTCCTGCATGGACATCCGAAATCGGACCCGTTAGCTTTCTCGGTGACCTTACCAGAATCGAGGCTTCCGGCCAAAAGAGGACTCGGGGCTGGCATGGCGTCCCACACCATTCAACAGATCAGAGGAACCGACATGAGCGCTCGCAAGCAAGCCATCGCAGCGATCGCGACCACGAAGGTCGCCAGCACGGAGAATTACCTGGAGCACGCGGGAGAGGACATCTACGGGCAGTACGTGTTCGGAGAGGAGGCCCAGCGCCAGTACCTCGCCAAGCCCATCTTCAAGAAGCTCCGCCGCACCATCGAAGGCCTGGAGCCCTTCGACACGTCCATCGCGGACGCCGTCGCCCAAGGCGTGAAGGAATGGGCCATGGCCCATGGCGCCACACACTACACGCACTGGTTCATTCCGCTCACGGGAACCTCCGCGGAGAAGCACGACTCCTTCCTGAACCCCGCCGGCGACAGCTCCACCTTGGCCGAATTCTCGGGCAAGGTCCTGATCCAGGGCGAGCCCGACGCCTCCTCCTTCCCCTCGGGCGGCATCCGCGCCACCTTCGAGGCCCGCGGCTACACGGCGTGGGACGTCACCAGCCCCATCTTCCTGCAGGTCGAGCCCAACGGCGTGACCCTCACCATCCCGACGGCGTTCGTGTCCTACACCGGCGAGGCCCTGGACCACAAGATCCCGCTCCTGCGTTCCCAGGAGGCCCTGGGCAAGCAGGCCCTGCGCGTCTTGCGTTGGTTCGGCAACACCACCACCTCCCGGGTGTTCACCAACATCGGACCCGAGCAGGAATACTTTCTGATCGACCGCCGCCTCTCCGAACTGCGCCCGGACATCATCCTCACCGGTCGCACGCTGTTCGGCGCTCCCTCCCCCAAGGGGCAGGAGCTGGAAGACCAGTATTTCGGAACCATCCGCGAACGCATCCTCGCGTTCATGATGGACCTGGACCGCGACCTCTGGCGGTTGGGCATCCCTTCCAAGACCCGCCACAATGAAGTGGCTCCGGCCCAGTTCGAGATGGCCCCCGTCTACGAGGCCACCACCGTGGGCTCCGACCACAACATGCTGGTCATGAACATCATGAAGAAGCTCGCCTTCCAGCACGGGTTGGTCGCCCTGCTGCACGAGAAGCCCTTCAAGGGCGTCAACGGCTCGGGCAAGCACAACAACTGGTCCATGGCCACCGACGACGGCGAGAACCTCCTGGAGCCGGGCCACGATCCGCACTCCAACGCCCAGTTCCTGGCCTTCCTGGTGGCCGCGATCCGCGCCGTGAACGTCCATGCCGACCTGATGCGCGCGGGCAT
>CAYXXL010000235.1:0-5289 GCA_964469025.1 uncultured Fibrobacteria bacterium | reverse complement strand
CGGCTGGAAGATCGAGCGAAACGGCCCGGCTTTGGACATCGAGACCGGCGGCCATGTGTTCCAGCTCTTCCTGTCCAACAGCGCCTGGCTCTCGGAAGACCGGATGTACACCGAGACCAGCGGTGGAAACCTTGCCTTGAGCTTCAACATCACCCGAGGCTTCGATTTGTAGACAGTAGGGATGGTGGATGGGGCGGCTCAACTCCCCACCTCCTTCTTCGGGTCGAACGCGAACGATTTCTTCTCGCGTTTCCAAAATCACCTGATTTTATCGGCACTCTATTCCTCAAGAGGCGAAAAAAGTATGCGAACTCTTTGTTTACTATTAGATCGTCAATTCAGGATATCTGGATATACACTATAGAAGGTCGCAGATCGTTCCTACCCAACTCATGGAGACCACCGATATGAAAAAACGAATCCTCCCTCTGCTCCTGTTGGGGGGCGCGATTGCCGGGACGATGGCGATCCTCACCTCCTGCGGTGACAGCATCGAGTCCCTGACGGGCTCCGACAAGCTCGTGACGGACGCCAGCGGACGCGTGGAGTTCTCCCAGGTGCAACCCATCCTGAACCAGAAGTGCATGCCCTGCCACGCGGACGACAACTACAACGATTCCGCCATCCTCGCCCAGGGTGTTTCGACCTTCGTGTCCGCCATCTCCAGCGGCGCCATGCCGGCACCGGGCGCGGCACCGTTGTCCGCCGTGCAGAAGGCCACCCTCCTTTCCTGGCTCCAAAGCCTGGCGCCCTCCGCAGCCCCTCCCCAGCCGATCGTCGACGCCGCCGGCCGCGTCGACTTTTCGCAGGTGGTTCTCATCACCCGCGAGAAGTGCGCGATCTGCCACGGCAGCTACACCGATTCCGCCAAGCTCTCGTCGAGCGCCGCATCGGTCGAGAACGCCGTCCAGATCGGCTACATGCCCCTCGACGGATCGGCCCCGTTGACACCCGTTGAAAAGGCCACCCTCGTGACATGGCTCAACCAGGAGCAAGGACTATGAAAAAGACACTGTTCATCGCGGCATGCTCGGCTTCGGCGGTCTTCGCCTCGGGGATGATCGCCACCAACGGATACGTGCGGTTCTTTTCGACCACCTCGATCGAAAACATCGAAGGGGTCAGCCAGACCGCCGTGTCGAGCCTGGACCTCGACGCCGGCAAGATGGCCATCAAGGCCCGCAACACGACCTTCGTGTTTCCCGACAAGCTCATGCAGGAGCACTTCAACGAGAACTACATGGAGTCCGACAAGTACCCCGTGTCGTCGTTTTCCGGCACCGTGTCGGGCATGAACCGCGAAGCCTTCGACGCAGGCAAGAAGGTCATGGTGGTCATCGACGGAGACCTCGAGGTCCACGGAGTCACCAAGCACTACCACACGCCCGGCTACCTGCAGAAGGCGGCCGACGGATCCGTGACAGGCGAAACGAGCTTCCAGGTGAAGATCGCCGACCATGGGATCAAGGTCCCCAGCGTGGTAGCCGCCAAATTGGCGGACAGCATGGCCATCACCTCCAGGTTCACCTGGCACTCCGCCGAGAAAGCAAAATGAAGATCCACACCTTCCTTCTCGCGTTCCTTCCCCTGGCCGCCTTCGCGGACGACCTCGACTCGGCGCTTGCGGTGTCCGCACCGGCGAACGAGCCCGTGTCCGCCACCTTCAAGAGCATCCGGGTGGTGCAGGGCCAGAGCGTGGAAACGACCCACCAGGGCGAGTTGAATGGAACCATCAGCCACCGCTTCGGACAGTTCTCCACGGGGCTCGACGACCTCTGGGGCTTGGACTTCGCGTCGATGCGGATCGGCGTCGACTACGGGTTCACCGAATGGCTCGACATCGGAGTCGAGCGATCCTCCAACAACGGCAAGCCTGTCGACCTCTGGGGCAAGGCGAGGCTTCTGCAGCAAACCGTCAGCGGCAGCATCCCGTTGTCCGTCTCCTGGTTCGCCTCGGGCTACGTCATGACCGAATCCAGCGAGGGATTGGGCTACGCCCTTCCCTTCGAGCGTCGGCTTTCGAGCGTGAACGAGCTGATCGTGGCACGGAAATTCAACGAGGATCTCTCGCTGCAGGTCTCCCCCACGGTGGTGACCCGACAACTTCGCCCCTACAACGGAGACGGGGAAGTCGCCCTGGGCGTCGGCTTCGCCGGTCGGTACAAGCTGGCCTCTCGCTTCGCGTTGACGGCCGAAACCACACCCATGTTCTACGGCGTCTCCCAAACCTGGGATCCCGCCTGCGCGCTCGGCGTGGATATCGAGACCGGCGGGCACGTTTTCCAGCTGTACGTCTCGAACAGCACCTACCTCACGGAAGACCGCATGTACACCGAAACCAAGACCGGCCCCCATACCGCCCTGGATGTCAACACGCTGGCGTTCGGCTTCAACATCACCCGTGGATGGGCATTGTAACTGGGCTCCCACCTGCTCCCTGAAACTGGGCTCCCACACCAACCAACGAGAGAATCGCCATGAACAAAACCTTCGCGCTTTTCGCCAGCTTCGCGTTAGCCGTGACGGGCGTCCTGTCCTCGTGCGACAACTACCCGACGACCCCCACCGCCAGCCAGACCCCGACGGACACCACCACCCCTTGGACGCCCACGGTGGCCTTCAGCCCCATCGCGGGAACCTATCCGGACGCCCAGAGCGTGACCTTGACCGCCTCGGACACCACCGCCAGCATCCACTACACGATCGATGGCAGCGTTCCGACGACGGCCTCCACCTTGTACACGGGAGCGATTCCGGTGACCTCGACGATCCGGATCAAGGCCATCACCGTGAAGGGAGGAGTGGGCAGCGTCGTGAACGTCGCGGCGTACGACATCTCGATTCCGACCTTCAAGCCCGCGGCGGGCGTCTACAACGCCGCCCAGAGCGTGACCTTGAGCAGCACCGACCCCAACGCCGCCATCTACTACACGACCGACGGCAGCGTACCGACCCGTTCGTCGACGGTGTACAGCGCCGCGATCGCGGTGAAGTCGACGACGACCATCAATGCCATCGCGGTGGATGCCGGCATCAGCAGCACCATGTCCAGCGCGGCGTACACCATCCCGCTCGTGTTCGCTCCCGCCGCCGGCACCTACACCGGCTCCCAGAAGGTCACCCTGAGCACCGGCAACCCCGGCGATACCATCTACTACACGACCGATGGCAGCGCTCCGACCAGTTCGTCCGCAATGGACACCGGCGCGATCGCGGTGGGCTCGACGGAAACCATCAAGGCCATCGTCGTGAAGGCCGGCAAGACCAGTGCCGTCTACAGCGCGGCGTACACCATCTCGGTCCTGTCCTTCAAGCCCGTGGCGGGGGTCTACACCAGCGCCCAGAGCGTCACTCTGAGCTCGGTCGCAGCCGGTGCGACCATCTACTACACGACCGACGGCAGCACTCCGACCAACACGTCGACATTGTATACGGGAGCGATTCCGGTGGGTTCGACGGACACCGTCAAGGCCATCGTGGTCGTCGGGACCACCACAAGCCCGGTGTACAAGGCGTTCTACCAGCTCATCCCCTGGCAGACCGGCATCACCTACGGCAGCGTGAGCGATCCGGCGGGCAACGTCTACAAGACGGTGGCGATCGGCTCCCAGACCTGGATGGCCGAGAACCTGAACTACGCGGGCAGCGGAAGCACGGCCATCGGCACCTGCTACAAGGGCAGTCCCGATTCCTGCGCCAAGTACGGGCGCCTGTACTCCTGGGCCCAGGCGATGAACGGGGCGGCATCCAGCTCGTCCGCTTCCAACGAAGTGCAGGGCATCTGCCCCACCGGCTGGCACATCCCCACCGACACGGAGTGGTCCACCCTGCTGAAGTTCGTGGACCCGACCGACACCTTGGCGGGTGCGGAACTCAAGGCGGCGATCGTCGGATGGAAGGCCAACAACGCCCTGAGCGGAAACGGGACCGACGCCTATGGGTTCCGCGCCCTGCCGGCCGGTGATACCATCGAAGCCGCCTTCAACGTGGCCGGCGGCGCCGGGTTCTGGTGGAGCGCGACCGCCAGCGACTCCGCCGATGCCTGGACCCGGAGCCTCTACTACAACAGCAACAGCGCCCTCCGCTACGACTACGACAAGACGTTCGGCTACTCCGTGCGGTGCGTGAAGGACTAGGAATCCTCCACGGGCACGGGATACGTTTCGAGGAGGGGAACGACCGCTGCGGTCGTTCCCCTTTTCATTTCTCCAGCTCCGCCTTGTGCTCGGAGAGGATCAGGATGTCGGAGGAGATGGCCTGCAGTTCGGTGGAGATGCTTTCCAACTCCCCGATCAGCACCAGTTCCTTCCCCAGGTCGTCGCGGAGATAGGCCAGGGCATCGACGAGATCCCCGTCCCCGTTCACCAGGACCAGGACGTCGAAGAGGTTCTTCTGGGCGTTCTTGATGGCCAGGGTGGTGATGGCGACGTCCACCCCCTTCTCGATCCAGGTGACGTTCCCGCACTGGTCGCAGACCTTCGATTTCTGGCTCTTCACGACGACTTCGAGCTTGGGACCGTTGGCGGACTTGAGCCAGGTGTGGAAACCGCTCTGGTTGGGACCGTCCAGGCTGGTGATGTAGTAGCCGCGGGAGATCTTCCCGTCCATTCGGGTTTCTATGAAGTTCTTGAATTTCAGGAGATCTATGGAGAAGAATCGTTTTTGGAGATTCGCCAAAAAACCGGCGTCGATAATCAAACAGATTTTTGTCATTGGCTTCCTTGTGTCGTTTCCGCGTTCCCAGGTAAACCCCGAAGCGGGTCCAGGCCGTCCGTACCAAGTCAAAGGTACCAATTGGCCCACGGGGAGCCGGCCCTCACAGGAACAGGTATCTGGCCCCCACGGCCAGGAGGAAGACTCCGAAGGCCTTCTTCATCGCCATGGGAGAAACCCACGGCTGGTTGGCGAACAACGCACCCAAAAGGTTTCCCACCAGGAGCCCGCTGGCCAGGAGCAGTCCCTGCTTGATCCCCAGGTTCCCTTCCTTCCAGTACACCACGACTCCCAGGATCCCGATGGGAAGGAGCTGGGCGAAGAGGGCCGTGCCCGTGGCGAACTTCTGGCCGAAACCCATCAGCATGACCAGCACCGGAACCATGATGGCACCACCGCCGATCCCGAACATCCCACCCAGGGTCCCGGCGACTAGGCCGAGGAAAAGCAACTGCACCACCACGTAGCACCTCTTTCGGAAGAATCCCAAAAACTAATGGCGGTTCAGGTCGGAACTCCGCCCGTCCCGATTTCGGCCAGTTCGCGGAGCCGCTTTTCCAGGAACCGGCGCTGCGG
>CAYXXL010000234.1:0-5298 GCA_964469025.1 uncultured Fibrobacteria bacterium | reverse complement strand
GCTGATCCTGGGTGAAACCGGAACGGGCAAGGAGAAGTTGGCACAACTGGTCCATCGGGCTTCTCGTCGCCAAGGACCTTTCATCGCCATCAACTGCGCCGCCATTCCGGCCAACCTGATGGAATCCGAGCTGTTCGGCCACGAGAAGGGTGCCTTCACGGGGGCCACCGCCGACCGCGAGGGATTGTTCGATGCGGCCAAAGGCGGGACGCTTTTCCTGGACGAGATCGGCGAACTGGCGCTCCATCTGCAGGCCGCGCTGCTGCGTTCGCTCCAGGAAAAAACCATCCGGCGCGTCGGTTCCTCCAAGGAACACCCCGTGGATGTGCGGATCGTGGCCGCCACCCACCGCGACGTGGAAGCCATGGTCCGGGAAGGCAAGTTCCGCCAAGACCTTCTGTTCCGGCTGAATGTCGCCACGGTGTCCATTCCTCCATTGCGGGAGCGGCACGAGGATGTTCTTCCGCTGGCGCGCGTGTTCGCCCAGAAGGCTTCCGCCGAGTTCGGGATCGCCTTCGCCGGGCTGTCCCGGGCTGCGGAAAAGGCCTTGCTGCGCCACGATTGGCCGGGCAACGTCAGGGAGTTGGAGAATTGCATGCAGCGTTCCCTGCTGGAGTCGGGGGGAAGCCGCATCCAGCCGGAGCATCTGGGCCTCAGGGAAGGCGCCCCACCACTGGGAACCTTGGCGGAAATCAGGGAAACCGCGGAACGGAGAGCCGTGGATTCCGCGCTCAGCCGGGCCGAGGGAAACCTCACCCAGGCCGCATCCATTCTGGCAATCGACAGGAAGGTCTTGAGGGATCTTCTCAAGCGTCTGGGGATGTACGAAGGGGGGGAAGATTGAGAGAATCAGATCTGGAATTGCCGACTTCGTTACAATAGCGTTACATTTGTTTCAACTCCTGCACCAGGAGAGGACAATCTCACTCTCATCACTAGGAATCAAGATGAAGAAGCTCGCCTCTATCCTTGCTCTCAGCGCTTTCGCCGCCTTCGCCCTGCCTGCCCAAGTGGACACGGCAAAGAAGGACACCACCAAGAAAATCGAGTCCAAAAAGGACACCGCCAAGAAGGTCGAGTCCAAAAAGCTCGAACTGAAGAAGGACACAGCGAAGGTGGATACGACCAAGAAGAAGTGAGCCTGTCGAAATATTCGACGGATTGGAAATGAAGCGGAACCATCGGTTCCGCTTTTTTGTTCCTTCCCTTTTCGATTCCCACAGATGGGAGAGACAATGGCAAGGTGGCATGGGCTTTGACCTCGAAAGGGGGTTTGATCCCAGGGGGGGCAGTGATGGCCAAAAGCATTGAGTCCGCAGCCAGCTGGGCCGTGGCGGCGTTCGGATTGCTTTTGGCGGCACAGGTCGCAAGGGCGGCGGAATCCGTGGAGCCAGACCCTGCTGCCATTACCGACCCCGTGGAGCGCGAGTTCCAGGGCCGCCTTCAGGAGTTGCGCGAACGGCAGAAGGCCCAAACGCATCTCCTGCAGGCACGCAAGGATTTGACTCCCGAACAACGGCTGGAGAAGAGACGGGCGCTGATCAACGTCCACCAGAAGGAACTCCACGCGCTGGAAGCCCAATACCAGAGTCGCCTGTCCCCCGAAGCCCGTTCCCGATGGATGGAGCGGAAGGCCACTCGTCAAAAGAAGTTCGACAAGCTGAGGCGCTCGTCCAAGGACTCGTCAGTTCCCCAGCCTGGTTACAATACTGGAGGCAGATGATCCAACTGCTCGCCCCGTTGCTGTCCCTGGTCGCAACCACCCCCGACTCCATCGTCCTGTGCCAGGCAAGGGACAAGTTGTCCGATCGGGACACCCTTGGTGCCATCGATCTTCTTCAGGATTGGTCGGAAGCGCACTTCGAATCGCCTGCCGTGGCCAGTCTGCTGGATTTCCTACAACTCCCCGAACCCGTTTCGGCGATTCCCTCCCCGGATAGCGCGCGACCTTGGCCCCTCCCCCGGCGCCCTCTCTGGTCGATCCTTGCGGAAGGCTTGTTCCACCCCGATCAGGACATGCCCGCGCTGGGCGGATTGGACCTCTCGCGCAAATTCCCCTTGTACGCATCCATCGGGTCCATGGACCTATTGGCAGGGATCTCCTTCGGTTCCTGGCTAGAAGGGACCAACCCATATGCCAACGCCGACCTCTGGACCGGGATCGTATTCCGACGACCCGAATGGCACGCGAGCATCACCGGTTGGGGTGGCTGGATGGAACGGAACCTCCCCGAAGCGGGAATTTCCGGCGACTTGCAGTTCGATTCCCGTCGTAGCGAATGGGAGTTCCGACAAGGGCCGATGGCTCGCTGGTCTTGGCGCCTCACAAGGTACCTCGGGTGGACCGCCGATGCTTCCAGGCGACTTGGTGCATGCGTCTTGGATCTGGGCGGCTCATTTCGGTGGCGACAAGATCCTTCTTGGCCGGTGGTACTCGGCATCGACTCCTTGCCGGCGAGTTTGGCACGTTCTCGACTACAGACGACCCTCCAAGCGGCGCTGACCCGAAACCGCGGATCCTTCGCATTCGGCCCGGAGGCGGATTTCGACGGACGAATCTCCGCGACCAGCGACCATTGGCCGGATTCCGCTGGAAGCGAGCCGGAACGACGCTCGGATCTGGCCTTGACGGCGGGTGGACTCGTTCGGTGGACCCCGTCGCGTTCCTGGTCGGTGGACGGGAAACTGGGCTGGACTTTCACAGGCCGATGGGGCGAGCCCGAACTGGACCTGTCGCCCTTCGAGGAAGGTCCCATCCTGTGGCTGTCCTGCCGATCCGATTTCTGACCCGCCGAACCCTCCGACCCGGCTCGGGTCCTATCTCAAGACGATCTTCTCGCTCTCCGAGAATCCAGGTCCGTCGACATGCACGAAATGGACACCCGCCGAAAGCGTGCCCGTGCGCAGCGCCAAGCTGTGGGGTCCAGCGGGAACCTCGCAAACCACATGATCGGAGCGCCCGGCAATGTCAACGATCTCGATCCTCAGTTGGGCCGGCCAGGAAAGGTTGGTGACCAGGTTTGCGGTACCTCCGAGTCCGGACTCGATACGCCAGGCTTGTGGCGCGACCGCGGCGGCCTTGGCCTCGATGGAGGTGGTGGTGCCATAGGGGAAGGCACCCAGGTCCGGCTTGGTGCCTGCGAAGGGAAGGCCCACATTCACCCCCGCACCGATCAGGTCGCTTCCCTTGACCAGGTGCATGAACTGGAAGTCGGGAATGCTTCCGTCCGGTTTGCGCGGGCCAAAGACCCCCGCCGTGTCCACGCTCAAGAAGTCGCCGTTGGTCACCGTCACCGGCAGGGTCCAGGAATTGTCCGCATCGTCCGCGGCGCTGTAGGTGTTGTTGGAAACGAGCTTGCCTCCGTAGGCGATGTTGTTGCGGTAGGTTCCGACGGTGATCGCGACGCCGGCGGTCGTTCCGTTCGCCTTGAGACCCAGCATGTCGAAATCCGGGTTGCTGTTGTACCCCGTGTTGTTGTAGAAATAGCAGGAAACGGGATGGTGGTTCGCGTAGAAGGCTGCCGCCTTGACGTTGAACGCCAGGCAGTTCTTCACGATGTGCTTTGGAGCGTTGGCCGGGAGCAGGGTGGCATCCGCGCCATAGCCCCCCGCCTTGAATCCGTTGCCGTTTCCATCCGGAAGTTGAATCAAGGTCCCGGGCTTGTACCCGCTGTAGGCCGCGATGCAGTGGTCCCAGGTCACGGGTTCGAAGGCGTTGATGCAATCGTAGCCGTCATCCGTGTTCATCCAGGCGCGGCAACCCCGCAGGATGTTGCCGGTATCGCCTACCGAAATGTGGACCCCGAACCCATCGGCGCTCTGCCCGTCCCCGTTGGATGTCAGGGAATCCCGGTTGTGGTGCGAATCGCAGTTCAGTCCCAGGTTTCCAGCGCCCCTCTGGATGAACAGGCCCGGCCCCATGTTGTGGTGCATGTTCAACAATTCGAAGATGTTGAAGCTCCCCGTGACCCAGACCGCCCAAGATTCGTGGTTGAGTCTGTTGTTTTGGGGAACCCCGGTGACCTCGAGGCCCTTGAGGTGAATCCAATTCCCGCTGACCCAGATCCCCTTGATTCGGCAGGACTGCTTGATCCCCACGAAATTGAAGAGGGGGGTTTCCCCGGGATAGGCCATGTAGTGGATCATGTGCCCTTGCGTCCCGCTCTTGGTCAGTTCAAGGCCAGCGACCAGGCCCGTCTGGCTGGGACAGGCCGTGGTCGCGGCCGTGTAGTCGTACTCCCCACCTCGGAAGTAGACCGTGTCCCCCGGCTGCGCCGCCGTCTGGCCCCGGGCGAAGCTCGCGAACGGAGCAGCCATGGTTCCTGCGGCGTTGTCGCTTCCCTTGGGGCTCACGTAGTAGGTGGCCGCCTGTACGGTCCCGATCGCAGCAAGGATCAATGATGGTATGTTGGTTCGCATAAGACCTCCGCCAATTCCGTTCAAAGCTTGCCAGACCTCCCCAGGCCTGGTTTACCAGCTATCGCATATCTACACCCTTCAGGGCAACACCTTCTGCTCGTCCACGATCACTCCGTCCCTCACGATCTCCACGACGTGGATCCTGTGCGCGTACCCGTGGAGAGAGGGGATCAGGATCTCCGACTGTCCATTCATGAACCCCGAAGCCACATGCTCGCCGTCCAAGTCGACCACGCGGACCTCCAGTCCGTCTTCAGCTCCATTCACCCGGAGGGAGAGGACGCCATTGCGGAAGGACGTGGAGGCGATGCGAATGCCGCTCTTCGCATACGCCGCCGCGGAAAGCATGGTGGTCACGGCGCTGTCCGGTGGTTGGAACGTGCCCATGAACGGGCTGAAGGGAAGCTGGAAGGAAGCGTAGGGGTCCGGCGTCGTGGGGAGGAAATTGACATAGTCGTCGGAAAGGTATTTGGCGAAGGTGAAGTTCGCGCTCTGGGCCTTGACCGCCGTGGCCATCGCCTTCGCGAGCTCGTACCCGCCGTAGTCGTTCCAGTGGGTGTTGTCGGCCAGAGCACCCGTCTGGCCGGGAACGGTGTTGGCCGCAAAGTGGGTGTAGGCCTTGGCCGCATTGGATGGACCCAAAGCAGTGATGAACTGCGAGCTCAGGCCGTTCAGGTCCAGGAACGGCACCCCTTGTTCCTTGGCGATGGCCTTCATCGAATCGGGGTAGGCCTCCAAGGTGTTGGCCGCGGTGTTCCCGGAGAACGAAAGCCTCGCTGTGGGAGAGACGAGCACGGCCGTGGCTTTCTTGGCCTTGGCCACCGCGATGAATTGGAGCACGGCCGACTTGAACACGTCCATTTTGTTCGCGGCGGTGGA
>CAYXXL010000233.1:0-5312 GCA_964469025.1 uncultured Fibrobacteria bacterium | reverse complement strand
GGCCGACACCACCAGAGGGACCAGGTCGGGTTCGGGGAAGTAGCGGTAGTCGTGGGCGTCCTCCTTGGAGCGGAGCGACCGCGTGGTGCCCTTGGCCACGTCGTAGGCCCGGGTCTCCTGGGCCACGACGCCGCCGTTGTCCAAGATCTCCGCCTGGCGGACGATCTCCACCTGGATGGCCTTCTCGATGTTGGAGAAGGAGTTCATGTTCTTGAGTTCCACGCGGTTGCCCAGGGGGGCATCTTCCCCTTTGCGCAAGGAGACGTTGGCGTCGCAGCGGAAGTTTCCCTCCTCCATGTTGCCGTCGCACACGCCCAGGTACTCCACGATCTGCTTGAGCCTCTGCAGGTACAGGATGGCCTCGGCGATGGAGCGCATGTCGGGTCCCGTCACGATCTCGCACAGCGGGGTTCCGCAGCGGTTGGCGTCGAACAGGCTGTCCGCGCCGCGGTCGTGCAGGAGCTTTCCGGCGTCCTCTTCCATGTGGATGCGGACGATGGAGATGTCCTTGTCGATGGCGTCGGACTTCAGGTGCAGGTGCCCCCCCACGCAGATGGGACGGTCGTAGATGGGCATGCCGCCGGTCTGGGTGATCTGGTACCCTTTGGGGAGGTCGGGGTAGAAGTAGTTCTTGCGCGTGAACAGTGCGTTCCCGTCGATGGTGCAGCCCAGCGCGTGTCCCAGCCGCACGGCGTATTCGACGGCGGTCGCGTTGGGAACGGGCAGGGTGCCGGGCATCCCCAGGCATACCGGGCAGGTGTGCATGTTGGGGTCTTCCCCGAACGACAGCTCGCAACCGCAGAAAAGCTTGGTTTTGGTGGAGAGCTGGGCGTGGACTTCCAGCCCGATCACAAGAGAATAAGCCATGCGGCAAAGATAGCCGCCGGCCTGTTCCAGGCCAGGGCACGCTTCCGTCGTCCACAGGGTGGATGTGGTGGTCCCTCCTGCGAGGCGGGATCTACCTTGGAACCGATACATGCGGCGATTTTTCACCATCGCGACCGTTCTGCTCTGCGGGTGCGCCCCGCCCCTGGTCCCGATTCCCCTCGGCAAGGCCTCGCCGGTCCCGCCCGTGAAGCTCGCCGTGTTCCTGCCCACCGACGCCCGCACAGGTCCCCCGGACCGGGAGCTCTCGGACGACGCCCCAGCCGTGGTCCGCGAGGCCCTGGTCCGCGAATTTCGGAAGCGCGGCTGTCCGTTGGCCGACCTGGACACCTTGGACACCCTGGTCCAAGGGAGCGTCGCCAACGGCGACATCACATGGGAGGAGGCCTCCCGGATCGCCCAGAGGGTGGGTGCGGACCTTTCGGTGGTGGGGAGGGTCACCGATTACAAGCGGGGGCACCTGCTGGGCGCGAGCACCGCGGTCGGAATCCGTCTGGACGTGGTGGACCCCGATGGCCGCACCTCCTGGACCGTGGTGCACCGCGAGACCGCCGCCCAGGAAGACCCCGCCATCCTGGCCCGCGACGTCTCGCTGAAGGCCGCCCGGGCCTTGGTGGCGACCTGGGGAGGCTGCCCCGCGAAGTAATCCCGCGTGGCACAGGAGTAGATTCACTCCAAATATATTTGGATTAAGTCAGATAAATTGATATTTTCCAAATGTGTTTAGATCAATTTTAGTACATTTAGGTGAATGGTACCGCAGAAAGGGTCGCAAGCCGCTCCTTCTGCGCGGAGCCAGGCAGGTGGGAAAGACCTGGGCGATTCGCGAGCTGGCGCGGTCGGAAGGCGTGCCCTTGGTCGAGATCAACTTCGAACTGCGTCCGGAGGCCAAGAGTGCGTTCGCCGACCTGGATCCGGAGAAAATCCTGCGCACTCTTTCGCTTCTGGGATTTCCCTCCGCGACGCCGGGAGAGGGCATCCTGTTCCTGGACGAAATACAGGACTGCCCCGAAGCCATCGCCAGCCTGCGCTACTTCCAGGAGCTTGCGCCCCTGCTCCATGTGGTGGGTTCTGGATCGCTGCTGGAATTCTCCATGGACGACCGGGCGTTCCCGATGCCGGTGGGCCGTGTCGAATTCCTTTGGATGCACCCGATGGGCCTTTCGGAGTTCCTGCGGGCGCGGGGCGGTTCCGCCCTGGCCGATGCCGTGGACTCCTACGACGTGGATTTTCCGCTGCCGGAAATCGTCCACCAGAAGGTGCTGGAGGAACTGCGCGCCTACCTGTTCTGCGGTGGAATGCCCGAGGCGGTGCAGGCGTGGACGAACGCCACCGACGCGGCCGCGTGCCGTCGGATCCACTGGTCCCTGCTGCAGGGGTACCGGCAGGACTTCCGCAAGTACGCGCCCCGCGTGAAGGCGAACCTGGCCGAAGCGCTCTTCCTCAAGGCCCCCGGACTGGTGGGCGGGCGCTTCAAATACGCGCATGTCGATTCCGACGCTCGTGCGGCGGACGTCAAGGATGCCGTGGAGGCGTTGGAGAAGGCGGGGATCGCCCGTCGCGTGCGGCACACCTCCGGGCAAGGCCTGCCCTTGTCCGTCGACGAGAACGAACGGATCTCCAAGCTTGTGTTCCTGGACGTGGGTCTCGCGCACGCCTCATTGGGGATCGACGCGGAACTGGTCCAGAATCCGGACCTGCTGGCCATCCACCGCGGAGCCGTGGCCGAGCAGTTCGTGGCCCAGGAGCTTTTGGCCACCGCCGCCCCCGACCATCCCTCCGATCTCCATTTCTGGGTGCGGGAGGCTCGCAACAGCCAGGCCGAGGTCGACTTCCTGGTGGCCATCGGCTCGCAAGTGGTGCCTGTGGAGGTGAAGGCGGGCGCCACGGGACGCCTCAAGAGCCTGCGAAGCTTCCTGGCGTCCCATCCGGGAAGCTCGGTGGGAATCCGTCTTCACACGGGCTCTCCCAGCCGGGAAGCGGACCTCCTGCACCTGCCCCTCTACGCGACCGGTGCGCTGCGAAGGATTCTGGGGGAAGATCGTTCGCACCCACCCATTCAGCCCGCAGGACGTTGACCAGCGAAGCGAAGGCGCCCCAAAGGACCCGCCAGATGGACGGAGGTCCGGATCGGAGATGCAGCCGATGCGCCCGATCCCCGACGGCGTCCGCCAAAGCCCTCCCATTCCACCCAAGGCGGAATGGGAACCCTGGGTCCGCCGAGTGGGTGAGGAAGCGAGGATGCGCTCCGAGACGGACCTCATCAGTGCCCGCCGCCCACCTTTTCTTTTTGTTGCGCCAGCTCTTCCGACTCCGGCCCGAAGAGCGTCACGCGGTTGCGGCCCGATTTCTTGGAGAAGTACATGGCCTTGTCGGCGCCGTCGATGAAGTCCTGCTTCACCCCCGCCATGTCCGGGAACAGGCAGACTCCGATGGAAATGGTCACCCGCAGGATCTTGCCTTCGTGGGGGATGGCCATGGCCTCCACGGCGGCGCGCACGCGTTCGGCGCCGAGCATGGATCCCGCCGTGTTCGTCTGCGGCATGAGCACCACGAATTCCTCGCCGCCGTAGCGCGCCAGCACGTCGGAGGCGCGGATGGCGGCCTGGGCCGAGCGGGCCACCTCCTTCAGCACCAGGTCGCCGATGGCGTGGCCGTAGGTGTCGTTGAACTGCTTGAAGTGGTCGATGTCGAACAGCATCAGCCCGATCTGCTGCCCGTAGCGGCTCGCCACCTCGATCTGCTGGTTCAACAAGCTCTGGAAGTGCCTGTGGTTGGGGACCTGCGTGAGACCGTCGATGGTGGCGAGCTTCTCCATCTCCTGGTACATGCGGGCCCTCGTGAGGGCTCCCGCGGCGATGGATGCGATGGCCGCCAGCAGCCGGGTGTCGAGCTCCGCGTAGGAGCCGACGCGCGCGGACTCCAGGGTCAGCACCCCGAAGCACTGGCGATCGTCGTTGAGCAGCGGTGCCGCCATGGTCTCTCGACCGCTCCACCCCACTTCGGCGTCCAGCCGGGCTTCGAACACGGGATGCGAGCCTTCCACGGCCTGCCGGACGAGGGCCTCCCGGCCGGTCCGGAACACGGAAGCCACGACGGAGTTCGGATCCGTCGCGTCGAAATACGCGCCCTTCGCCGGGAGCGGGACGGTGCCTGCGACGATCTGGATCTGGGCCATGTTGCGCTGGGGATTCCAGATGCTGACCGCCATGCGTTCCAACGGGAACAGGTCGCGAAGAGCGGATTCGAGCACCGAAAGGAGGTCGTCCGGCTGGAGGTGGCGGGTGAGGCGGGATTGGATGTCGTAGAAGGTGTTGGTGATGGCCGCCTGGCGTTGCACGGCGTTGCGGGCGGACTGGACCGTCACGAGAGCGGAGGCGATCCCGGCGAACCGCTTGAAGTACTGGTAGTGTTCGTCGTTGAAGGCGCGCGGGCTCTTGTGGTCCACCACCAGCAGGGCCTGGAGTTCACCCGACTCCTCGTTCCGCACGGGCAGCGCCATGAGGGACAGGACCCGCTCGCCTTCCGGGTAGTATTCCGGCGACTCCCCGTAGTTGGCGATGTCCCCGGTGAGAAGCCCGGAGCGGATGGAGTGTCCCACCAGATTTTGACCGGGCGTGATCCGCGCGTCCGGCAGGACGTTTCCCTTGCCGAACTTGGCGTTCAGCACCATGTCGCCCGTGGAGGGGTCCACCAGGAAGCCCAGGGCGGAATAGGCACGGAAGACCTTGTGCATCAGATGGACCACGGGTCCCAGCAACTTGGACATCTGCTGTCGGGCCTGCTCGTCCTGTTCGTAGAGGATGGACCTGGAAAGGACCTGGGAAGGGGATGGATCGACCTCGTCGAGCCCCGACCCGGGAGGGTCTTCCCAAGCGCTGCTCACCCGGGAGCGCGAAACGGCGCCGGACGCGCGCATGTCCGAAGGCGGCGGCGGCGGGGGGAGGATTCCGGAGGCCATCGCTCGGGGAAAGGATCCGCTGGAGGAAGCCGCCGCCACGCCCGAGGGCGAGGTGGCCGGAGCATCCGCGGACGTGGAGGAGAGGGCCAGCCCACCTCTGCCACCCGGGGTCGAGTCCATTCGGGCCCTGGGGGAGTTCGCCTTCTGGAAAGCGTAATGGCAGAAAATGAACAGCGCACCCCAGAGCACCGCCTGAAGGACGAGCGACTCCGTTTCCATGGCCGGCAGTCGGACGGCTCCCCACAGAGCCAATTTCCCGGCGAGGAAGGGAGCCGACGCGATGCCAACCGACGCCGCGACCAGATGCCAGCGGTCGCGCTTGGAACCTGCGATGGGGAGCAAGGGCAATATCCAGATCCCGAGAGCGACCGGGTACCACAGCGGATTTTCAGGGGTCAACAGGACCTGGGCGAGTATCGCTCCCAAGGCGGAAAGCGCTCCGAAGCTCCCTGACCTCCGCAGTTCG
>CAYXXL010000232.1:0-5315 GCA_964469025.1 uncultured Fibrobacteria bacterium | reverse complement strand
GTTCAAGGAGCCACGCGCTGGACCAGATCGGCGCGGATGGTGCCCAGCTTGACCTTGGACTCCATGCGCACCGGGACGTGCCAGGCATCGTCGGTGACCCACATCAGCATCCTGCCCTTGGAGGCGAAAAGCGCGTCTCCGTGGATCTTGGGCTCGATCACGATAGTCCGCACGGTGCCCCTGCCCGTGTCCAGGATCTCGCGGCGCAGGCAGACGATCTCCACCGAGGCGAATCGCTTGCGGTTGTCCACCATGGACAGGAATTGCGACTTCCCCGGTTCCAGGTCGGAGGCCCTCACATGCTGGAAGGCGGAGAGGAGGTCGAATTCTCCGCCCGAGAGGCCGATGGTCGTGTCGGGTTTGGCCTCGCCTTTGATGGTCGCCGTGACCAGCGCCAAGGACCGCGCGCGCCGGAAGTCGATCCGGACCTCCGCGGAATACGGGCCCTCGCGCTGGCTCTTGCGGAACTGCACCGGCAGGCCGGTCCTGGGGTCCAGCAGGGACTGCACGGTGTCCTGCACGGGGTACATGGATTGGATGGTCTTGTTGGCGCGGGCGGTGGTGCGCACCGCCAGCAGTCCCGGATCCGTCGTGGACAGGCATTCGATGGAGGAATGTCCCACCAGCATCCCACCCCAGTGGACGTCGAAGTACAACCTCTCCCCGCGAAAGGCGGCGATGGGAAGTCCGGCGACCGTGCCAGAAGCCAAAACGGCCGCCCAGGCGAGGAACCTCACGACCCGGTCCGTGCTCCGGTCAAACCTCGGGCCGCGATGTCGGTGCGGTGCTGGAGCCCTTCGAAGGTCACCGCGGATACTCCGCGGTAGGCGTTCTCCACGGCCTGGGAAAGCGTGTCTCCGGACCCGACGACGCTCAGCACCCGACCTCCCGAGGTCACCAGACGACCCGAATCGTCCAACACGGTACCCGCATGGAGGACCTGGACGTTCTCCATCCGGGCCACGGCCTCCAGACCCTCGATGAGTCTGCCTTTGCGGACCGCGCCGGGGTAACCTTCCGCGGCGAGCACCACCGCAGCCGCCGCCCGGCGAGGTGCCGGCACGTGGATGTCGCCCAGACGCCCGGCCAGGGCGGCCTGGCAGAGGTCCACCAGATCGGCTTCCAGGACGGGCAGCACGCATTGGGTTTCCGGATCACCCAGACGGCAATTGAATTCCACCACCTTGGGCCCCGTCTTCGTCAGCATGAGTCCCACGAACAGGATTCCCCTGTAGGGGCATCCTTCCTGCTCCATGGCCTTGAGGACGGGTTCCACGATGTTCTGGCAGACCGAAGCGAGGATGGCGGGCGTGACGCAGGAAGCGGGCGAATAGGCACCCATCCCACCCGTGTTGGGACCCTGGTCGCCGTCCCGAAGCCGCTTGTGGTCCTGGGCGGAGGGCAGGAGCACATAGCGGACCCCGTCGCAGAGCACGAAGACGGAAGCCTCCTCGCCCTGCATGAACTCCTCCACCACCACCTCGTCTCCGGCGGTTCCGAAGATCCGGTCTTCTCCGAGCATCTGGCGTGCGGCGGCCATGGCCTCCTCGCGGGTCATGCAGACCACGGCGCCCTTTCCCGCGGCGAGTCCGGAGGCTTTCACCACGACCGGAACCGGGCATTCCGCAAGATGAGCCAGCAACGGTTCCAATTCCGCGAAGGTGTGGTGCCCCGCCGTGGGGATCGAATGGCGCACCATGATGTCCTTGGCGAAGACCTTGGAGGATTCCAGCCTGGAAGCCGCCTGGGTGGGACCGATCGCGGGAACGCCCGCCTCCGTCAGGCGGTCCACCAGCCCGAGGGCGAGGGGAATCTCGGGTCCCACGAAAACCCAGTCGACGGATTCCTCCACGGCCAAGGCGACCAGGCCCTCGACATCGTCCAGCGCCACCGGGACGCATCGCGCCAGCGCGCCGATGCCGGGGTTTCCCGGAGCCGCGAGGATCGCCGGGGCATGGGCGCTTTCCGACAACTTCTGGACGATGGCGTGTTCGCGACCGCCGGACCCGACGACGAGGATCTTCATGGAGGCCGTCAAGGTAGAATCCCGGTGGTCCACTGGAGATCGCCCCAGACCGCGGTGCCGGAACCCGCGGGGCCCCAGCCGGTGCGGAGGGTCGCGGAGAAGGTTCCCGCGGGGGTCCTGGGTCGCCAACGGATGCCGAATCCCACCCGCTGGTCGAACTCGTGGGCGATGGGGAGGTCGTCCCTCCACAGGCCGATGCCCGCACCCATGTCCCATGGAAGGTGGAACCAGCCCTCAAGGCGCGACAGGACCACCAGATTCTTCCGGCCGAACTCGTCGGATTCGATCTGTCCAAGGGCCTTCCCGAACCGGGCATCCGCCGCGGAATCGTTCCCGCCGCCGCTCGCTTCCGCCCGGGTCAGATCCATGAACCCGCCGGAATCCGTCAACAGGATCCCCTGGTTCAGCCAGGCGAGGACTTCGCCCTCGAAGCTCCAGGGCAATCCGGGTCGCGCGGAAGCGGTCGCGGAGATCCGAGCCATCACCCCGCCGGTCAGGATGTCGGAATTCGGCACGCGCAGCGTGAGGCCCAGGTCTCCGCCCAGGGAATTGCCCTTCCTGCGCTCCTCGGCACCCAGGAAGTCCATGCCTCCGTACAGGAAGGGCCAGTCCTGCCTCACCACGGAAGTCCAACCCACCAATCGATCCAGGTCCGGCACGAAGAGGCCGATCCGCCCGTTGCCCAGGCCGATCTCCGCCTCCCAGGGGGCGGTCCCGGCCTCCCACCTGTGGCGGACGGTGACCACGGAGGCCGAACTCGGCCGACTGCGGAAATCCACCCATTGTTCGGCGACCTGGTCCAGGGTGTCGCGGGCCTCCAGACGCGCGGCCCATTCGCCCTGTCCGTGGGGAGAGACGACCAGTTCCCGTCCGTCCCAGGCCAACGGGGCGCCGGGAGGGATCTCCGCCAAGATCTGGACGGGACCTCCCTGGGGATCCAGGGCCACCGGCCGATAGGTGCGGACGGATCCGTCGGCCACGTCCGAGCCTCCCAGGCGGCTGAGGAAGACGGGCGGAAGATGGGCCTTCACGGGCTTCGACACCTCCACGACCCGCCTGGAGCCGCGTTCGGCGAACACGAACCGGAAGTCCATCCTTCCCGCGCGCAAGGGACGGAAGGAGAGGACGCGTCCGTCCCATGTCGCGTCGCCGTCGGCCAGCACCGAATCCAGCCCGACACCGGCGTCCTCCCAGTCGGAACGGACGCGGCCCGGATCCCACGTGTACCAGCGCTTCTCCAGCAGCGTGTCCCACGGCAGTTCCACCAGCAGCCCATCCGGGGAGACCAGGTCCTTGCGCCTTTGCACCCGCAGGCTCCAGGTCCGGGTCGCGCTCGCGCCGGTCGGATCCACGACGCGGAAGCCCAGATCGACGGTCGTGCCGCAGACGGAATCCGTCCCGCCTGCGGCGGAGTCCCGCGGCGACCAGGCCGCGCTTACCGCCGCCGAGTCCCAGGTGGCGCCGGGCGGAAGCGAGACGGGAAACACCTTCAGCGCCGATCCGGGCCATCGGCTCGACCACGGCACCGGGCTGAAGGACCAGTTCCCTCCGCAGCGCGGAAGGGTCGGTTGGCCCTCCAGCCGGGGAGGTTGGGGACGGCGAACGACGGGATGCCAGACCAGAGTGTCGCCACCGCGTTCGCCGGCGACCGTCCACCTCGCTTCGGAGCTTCCGGTGTCCGTCGGAGCGCCCTGCAAGGTCCTGGATTCCCCGTCCCAGAGAAGCCCCGCGGGAAGATTCCCCAGAAAACCGAAGACGAAGTCCGAGGTGGGTCCCCCCGAATCGTCCACCGCCCAGCCCGTCCAGGACAATTTCTGCCCCAACCACAGGGAGTCCGGCGGCGGTGGGGAGACCCATTCGGGACGTCCGCGCGGAACGTGCGCGCTCGCCGACGGACCCGCGCGGAGCCGGTCCAGGAACGACGCCGGGGCCGTGAGCACCAGCTGGCCGCCCTCCAGCGACAGAAACAGTCTCTGTCCCACGGGAATGCCGCCCATCGACTGTTCCAGGCTCTTCAGGAGCGCCGCGCCGAACTCGTAGAGCTTCTTCTCCCGCGCGCCGGATACGATCCTGGACCGGGCGTTCCAGGCCGAGGGGTTGGCCGCGGCCTGGACGCGCACGACCGGCGATTGGCGGAGCGCGCGCAAGGCGCCTTCCGCCGAAAGCGTCTGCCAGACGTCGGCATCCACCAGGAAAGCCTTGTCGGAGAAGCGGAGGATGTCGCCTTGCTGCAAGCCCGACACGGGGCTCCCCAGCAGGAACACGGGCGTTCCGGCGGCGTGGAACCTGGCCTGCAACCGGGCGACCACCGCCTGGTCGGCCAGGGTGGCCACCGCGAAGGCCCCCAGCGGTGCCGTGGACCAGTCGGCACCGGCACCGGCGGCGAGCAGCGCGAGAAGAGACAGCGCGCGTCCCATGGCGCTCACGGGGACCTCTCCTCCAGCCACCGCCGGTACTCCCGCAGGGCTCCCTCGGCCACGCCCTTGTCGCCGTAGTCCACCGAATCCGCCACGGTGAACCACTGGCCCTCCGAGGCGCTCCAGTCGAGCTTTCCGTACTGGCAGGAGGGATGTTCCGATCTCGCCTGGGCGTGCAGGCGCACGTAGGCGCCCGCACCGCGGTCGTGCCGGACCACCACCACGGAACTGTCCGCGAGCACGGCCTCGATCCACGCCACGGAATCCTTCGAATCCGCGGTGAGCCGGGCGCGGGCCGTCGAGAGCCCCATGGCCACCGCGTAGGGACCGGCCCCTGCGGCAGCGCTCGATCGCGCCACCCTCTGGATGGTCCGATCCCAGATCCAGTCGTGCCGCGCCGCTTCCGTCTTCGCCTTGTCGAGGTTCACCATCGGAACCAGGAAAACCATGCGGAGCACGAGCAGCACGGTGAAGACCGTGAGGATGGACTCGAACGAGACCGCCTCGCCCAGGTCGGGTGCCCGCCTTCGCAGCGACATCCTCAGGCTCCCGGCTCCGGAGCGGAAGGTCCCGCCGCGATCTTCTTGGTGGACAGGAATTGCCTGTAATCGGATTCCCAGGACCGCAGCTCCCCGAGGCGCCGGGCCAGCTCCTCCTGGAGCCGCCCCACCGCTTCAACGGAATCCCCGGTGTGCCGAATCGTCTCCAGGAGCTTCTGCACGTGGGTGTCCAGAAGCTTCTGCGCCTCGATGAGCCTCGCCTCGGTCCGCACCCTCTCCTCGGCGGAGGGCCCCCGGTCCCGGCCCGGATGGGCGCGGACGGCGGGGACCAGGACGGTGAGGTACCAGTCGGAGAGGTGCGTCTCCGCGAGC